>NZ_JBAWTG010000022.1:0-78345 GCF_037106235.1 Methylobacterium nigriterrae
CGCGTGCGGCGACCGGATCGCCGCCCTCGACAAGCGCGTGACGGACGAGGCCCGGGAAGCCATCTCGGCCTCGACCAGCGGCAAGGCGACCGCGGCCGCCCGCGAGGGCCAGGGGGTGGACACGTTGAACCGGGGCGGGCCGGCCGTTCCCGAAGCACCGCCCGAGAAGTCGGCCCAGGCCGGCCAGGGAGGCGACAAGGCGCAGCAGGCCAAGGTCGCGCTCGACGAGGCCCGGACCGCCGACAGGAAGGGCGACGCCCCAGGCTGCGAGGCGGCGCTCGAGCGGGCCCGCCAGAACCTGCGGACGGCGCCCTGATCAGCGCGGGGGTGCCAGCGCGCTGATCTCGATCACGAATTTCTGGCGCAGCGCCCGGGCGAAATCCCCGTAGCCGCCCGCCGTCAGCACGAAGGCGGCCGGGCCCCCGACCACGTGGTCGCGGTACCAGCGGTCGAGCGTGGTCTCGCTGTGGTCCATCAGGGTGCGCAGGCCGTAGCCCGGCGCCCGGAAGGCGCCCGCGCCGACCACGTCGTTCTCGCCGGGCACGAGGATCGGCAGTCCGTTGATGGTGGCGCCGGTGGCGAGAAGGGCGTCGCGCTCGTCGTGGATGGCCTCCGGATCGGCGCAATTGTCGATCCCGTCGCCCGAGACGTCGATCACCACGCGGTCGGCCGGCAGCGGCAGGGCCGGCAGCACGCTCGCGCCGACGCTGCGCAGCATGCCGCCGAGGCAGGTGAAGGTGCCGGCCTGGCGCGGCAGCCCCCGCACGATTCGGGCGAGAGCGGCGGCGTCCGCCTTCGTGGCGATGCGCCGCCAGGGCAGCGAGAGGCTGGCCCGGTCGGCCCAGGTGACCACGGCGAACAGGATGCCGCCGGGATTGCCCGTGATGGCCGAAAGGACGGCGGGATCCTCCAGCGCCTCCGCGATCCCCTCCATCTGCAGGCGGAACCGGGCCTCGTCGACGGATTGCGACACGTCGACCGAGACCACGAGAGCCATCGCGACGCGCTCGTCGGCGCGGGCCGGCGCGAGGCCGACGAGGCAGGCCGCCAGCGCGGCGCGCGCCAACCATCCGGCCCGGCGCGCGCTCCGGCGCGGCGACATCGGATCCATTCTCAACCCCCGCCGCCGAAGGCCCTCGCCGCCGGATGCTCCGACCGGGAAACGGCCAAGCCTGATTAGAGCATGTCGCCGCGTCACGGAAGCATGCTCTATCCCTCTCTGATCGCACGATGTTTCGAGAAGCAGAATTCCATTTTCCGCCCTTCGCGCCGAGGACGCTGCCCGCTGTCTCGGGAATTCCGCCGCGGCGGCGAGAAGGACGGAGCGTCCGTTTCGGACGCTCCGTCCCCTCCATGGGATCTTCCCTAGACTCTTATGCGTCCATGCGATGCGGCAGGCGGCGCCGGCGCGCCGGTCAGCCTGCCCCACCCATCCCGACGTTGCGGAACGAAGGCCCTCTACGGACGCGAGCGCGGATCGGTTTCAAGCTGGGGCCGCGGATGCCGGAACGGTTGCCTCCGCAACGCAATCTTGGCCGTGGCGAAGCAATCCTGGCGAAAGACGGCCGCGCTAGAAACCGCCTCAACGAGAGCTTCCGGCACGCCGGGCTCCACCAGAGGGGCGACCATCATGCGGGACATCATCAAGATCTTCGCCGCCGGAACGATTCTGACGGGCTACGCGCTGCTCGTGCCGGGCCTGATCGACCGGGAGGACGGCCCGGCGCCGCGGGCGGCCGTCATGCGGGTCGCGAGCCTGTTCTGAGCGGGTGATCCGGTCTTGCGGGGCGCCGGCCGCGTCCGGTTCGGGACCGGGGCGGAACAGCATCTCCGCCCCGCACGGCGCGTCAGGCTGAAGCGCAGAGCGCGTGCTTGTTGCCGTTGAGGCCGGCACAGAGATCGTCGATTTCAGCAATATCCAGAGCCTCGCCGGTCTCGCTAGCGATGGCGTCGATAAGATGATCCTGGCGAGGGTCGAACGGGTGACCCTGCATCCGATAGAATTGATAATAGCGTAAAGCCGCTACGACTGTATCACGCTCGCGGGCAGTCACGGTTATGTTCTGCATGGGCCGATTATTCCCCTAAGGCTGCAACGAACGCCTGATGAGGCCGCGCGACGACTCACCAAGCTTGACGGTTGTAACCCTGGGCTGACGAAGCCGTCCACATCTTGACGGCCGGCTGGGGTGCGATTCGCCCGATCGGACCGGTGCGCGAATGCGCGCGCCGAGCCGGTAAGTCGTTGGATGAAACGGCGTCCTGCGAGCGGCGGCAAGATAGGGTACGCAAGCGCTCTGTCTACCCGTTACCTGAAGAATTCCTGAACAATCTCGCTCGCCGGGCCGTAGCGTACCAGGTCAAACAGATGCGCGTTGTCCGACGGCTCGAGGTTCAGCTCGCAGGTCCGCAGCCCGAGCGCCCGCGCCTCGGCGACGTAGCCGGCCGCCGGGTAGACCGAGCCCGAGGTACCGATCGCGACGAAGAGGTCGGAGCCGCGCAGGGCCTCGTCGATCCTGTCCAGGTGCTTCGGCATCTCGCCGAACCAGACCACGTCGGGCCGCAACCCGCCCGCGCGGCCGCAGGCCGGGCAGGGCTCGTCCACGCCGAGATCGCCGTGCTGCGCGTGGATGCCGCCGCAGGCTTGGCAGCGGGTCTTGAGGAGCTCGCCGTGCATGTGCACGGCCTCGGCGCCGGCCCGCTCGTGCAGGTCGTCGACGTTCTGCGTGCAGAGGAACAGGCGCCCGCCCCGCGCCGCGAGGCGCGCCTGCGCCTCGGCGAGGGCGCGGTGGGCGGCGTTCGGCTGGGCCGCGACCACGCCGCGGCGACGCAGGTCGTAGAAGGCGAGCACCTCGGCGGGGTCGCGCGCGAAGGCCTCGGGCGTGGCGAGCCTCATCGGGTCGAACCGGCGCCAGAGCCCGCCCGCGTCCCGGAAGGTGCCGAGCCCGCTCTCGGCCGAGACGCCGGCCCCCGTGAGGACGAAGACGGCCTCGGCCATGGCGTATCCTACACCAGTTCCACGGCGATGTTGGGGAACCGGATCGCGAAGGTGGCGCCCCGGCCCGGCCCCGCGCTCTCGGCGCTGGCCCGGCCCCCGTGCAGCTCGGCGATGCGCTTGACGATCGAGAGGCCGAGGCCCGTCGAGCCCTCGCCGCCGGTGGGCTTGGCCGAGAGGCGCTGGAACCGGCCGAAGACACGCCCCGCATCTTCCGGCGACAGGCCGGGCCCCTGATCGCTCACCGCGCAGACGGTCTCCAGCCCGTCGCGCCAGACCCGCGCCGTGATGGCCCCGCCCGGAAAACTGTACTTGATGGCGTTCGAGATCAGGTTGTCGATCGCCTCGCGCAGGCGCTCGCCGTCGCCGCAGAGATAGAGCTCGTCGGGCAGCTCGGCCGTGAGCGCCTGCCGCTTCGTCTCGGCGAGCGGCCGGTTCGCCTCGCAGACCTCGCGCGCGAGCCCCGCGAGGTCGACCGGTTCGCGGCGCAGGGTGATGTCGAGCGCGTCGTTCATGGCGTCCGCCATCAGGCTCTCGATCATCGCCGTCAGGCGCTTGGCGGAGGCGCGCACGTGCTCGACCTGCGCCCGCATCTGCTCGATCGGCGGCGGCGCCATGCCGGTCATGTCGGTGAGCATCTCGGCCCGGCCGAGGATCACCGAGAGCGGGTTCTTGAGGTCGTGCGCGATGGTGCCGAGGATCTCGGTCTTGAGGCCGTTCGCGCGGCGCAGGTCCGAGCGCTGCATGGCGAGGCGGCGGTTCGCCCGGATCAGCTCGGCGGTGCGCTCCACCACCCGCTGCTCCAGGCCGACATTGGCCCGCTGCAATTGCTCGTAGAGGATCACGTTGTCGAAGGCGATCGAGAGCCGGCTCGTGAACAGGTCGATGAGAGCCCGGTCCGTCTCGGAAAGCGAGCGGTCGGCGTCGATCAGGGCCACGATCTCGCTGCCCGTCGAGGTCTGCAGGTAGAGGGTCGAGCAGGGCGCGCCGAAGCTGTGGCGCCGCTCCGAGAAGGTCCGCGCCACGATCGGGTGCACGTCGGGGTCGAGGGGCCAGGCAGGCCGGCGCTCCATGTAGTGTTGATAGCAGCCCGAGCCGGCGAGCACGCAGAAATGGTCGTCGGTCTCACCGCTCTCGCGCAGCACCAGGATTCCCGCGCAGGCGACGTTGAGGAGCGAGGCGACCTGGGTCAGCATGCCCTCGGCGAGCCGCTGCATCGACTTGTGGTCGAGGAGCATGGGCGCGGCGTCGATGATGATCTCGAGGCCGCGCCGGGTCTCGTCGAGGCGCTTCAGCTGCTGATAGGCACGCAGTGCCGCCGTCAGGCTGGTGAAGAGCTTGTCCGCGGTGAGCTCGGTCTTCGCCTTGTAGTCGTTGATGTCGTAGTCGACGATGACGCGCCGCTCCGGCGCCTGGCCCGGCTGACCGGTGCGCAGGATGATGCGGGCGGTCTCATCGCGCAGGTCGCGGCGGATATAGTCGACGAGGGCGAGGCCCGCGTCGTCGCTCTCCATCACGACGTCGAGCAGCACCACCGCCACGTCGCGCCGGTCGGCCAGCAGCGCCCGCGCCTCCGCGGCCGAGTGGGCCGACAGGATCTCGAGCCCGCGCCCGTCGAGGACGTAATCGGCGAGCGCGTAGCGGGTGCCCTCGTGGACTGCGGGATCGTCGTCGACGACCGCGATGGTCCAGGAACCGCTGCGCTGGGGCGCCTCCGCGACCTCGTCGGGAATGAGGTGGAGGATATCGTCGTCCATCGTGAGGGTCCGGTTCCGTCGCGGCGGCCGCCCGCGGCGGCCGGTCTAGCCTGAATCGCTCTGAAGTTGCATGTGCAATATGGCTCATCTGGGGTGCCGCGCGTGCGCGGGGGCACGGGTGGAACCGGTCTCCGGCCGCCCGGAACCAGTCGCGCAACAGTCCGGGACCGCACGAAATCTTCGCGAAATCTCAGTGGATCAGGCCGATACGGTACGGACCGCGCGCCCGGAAGTCTCGTTTCGCGGGCGGCTGGTGCCGGTCAGCGGAGAGACCGCCGTTGATAGATTGCGGCCGCGCGTCGCCATGGGGATACGAATGGTGCATTGTACAATCCTGCCGTGTCCGACGAGAGATCTTCCGGTCCGTGAGATGAAGCGCGTGTTCCCGACCGGTTCAGGGCGGTGCGCCCGGTGAGTGCCGGCCAGCCGCATGTCGTCGTGGTGGACGACGAGGCCGATGCCCGGGCCATGATCGGCGACTACCTGCGCCTGCACGGCTTCGACGTGGCCCAGTGCGACGGCGGCCGCGCGCTGCGGGCGCATCTCGCCGCTCGCCAGCCCGACCTCATCGTCCTCGACCTGAACATGCCGGAGGAGGACGGGCTCTCGATCGTGCGCGACCTCAAGGCGCGGGGCACGATCCCGGTGATCATGCTGACCGCCACCGCGAGCCCGATCGACAGGGTGGTGGGGCTCGAGCTCGGCGCCGACGACTATCTGTCGAAGCCCTGCGAGCTGCGCGAGCTCGTCGCCCGGGTGCGCTCGGTGCTGCGCCGGGCGCAGGGGGCGCCCGCCCGCCCGCCCGAGCCGCCGCCCGCCGAGGCCGCGCCGGTCAGGCGCATCCGCTTCGGCACGAAGTGGCTGGAGCCCGATTCGCTGCGCCTGCGCGACGATGATGGGCTGGAGCAGCCGCTGACGCGCTCGGAATACGACCTCCTCAAGGCCTTTGCGGACCATCCGAAGCGGGCGCTCACGCGCGAGCGCCTGCTCGATCTGGCCGATGCGCGCGACCCCGATGCCTTCGACCGGGCGATCGACGTGCGCATCAACCGGATCCGCAAGAAGATCGAGCCGGACCCCGCCAACCCCCGCTTCATCCGCACGGTGCGCGGCCTCGGCTACGTGTTCCGGCCGGAAGGCGACTGAGGCGGACGGATCGCGGTCCCTCGCGCAATCCGCGCGCGGTCCGGCTATGACGGGCGCATGCGCGTCCTCGGCCGCCTCCTCCTCTCGGCACTCGCCCTCGTCCTCGCCGTTCCGGCGGGCGGGGTCGCGCTGGCTCTGGCGCTGGCGCTCGACCCGGCCGCGCAGGCCTGGCTCGCCGGCGGGGCGCTCGCCGGGCTCGACGCGGCCCTGTCGGACCTCGCGGCCGGGATGGCGTCCGAGACGATGCTCATCCTGATCGCCGGCCTCGCCCAGGCGCTCTCGCTCCTCCTCGTGGCACCGCCGGTCCTCGTCGCGCTCGTGGGCGAGGTCCTGGGCCTGCGGGCGGTCAGCTGGTACGCCGGCACCTGCGGCCTCCTCACGGCGGCCCTGCCCTGGCTCGCACGCGGCGCCGCGCGCCCCGGCGGGGCGGACAGGCTCGCGGCGGAAGGGCATCTCACGGCGATCCTGTTCCTGACCGGCGCGGCCGCGGGCCTCGTCTACTGGCTCGTCGCCGGCCGCAGCGCCGGACCGGATCCCGACGAGACCCGGGCGCCCGCCTGAGCACCGCATCCGCGGGACATCGACGCAGCCTGGCGAGACCTTGACCGGGCGCGCCGAGAGAGCAGGTTCCGTGCGGGCGGAAAGCGTCTCCGGGCCGGTCCGGAGCCGTCCCGGAGGCTCCATGACCCAGACGATCCGCGCCGCCCTCGCGCTCCTCCTCGCACTGACAGGCCCCGCCGCCGCCCAGGCGCCGCCGGCAGTGGCTGCGCCGCCGGCAGTGGCTGCGCCGCCGGCAGCGAATGCGCCGCCCGCCGCGGACGCGCCGATCCAGGCCGACGATGCCCGCATGCTGCCGGTACTTGCCCGGCACGGCATGGTCGCCGCGCAGGAGGCGCGGGCCGCCCGCATCGGGGTCGAGATCCTGCGGCGGGGCGGCAATGCGGTCGACGCCGCGGTCGCGGTCGGCTTCGCGCTCGCCGTGACGCTGCCGCGGGCGGGCAATCTCGGCGGGGGCGGCTTCATGCTGGTGCATCTCGCGGACCGCAACGAGACGGCGGCGATCGATTTCCGGGAGACGGCGCCCGCGGCCGCGACCGCCGACATGTTCCTCGACGCCGCCGGCGAGCCCGACCGCGCCGCCTCGACGCGGGGCGGCAGGGCGGTCGGGGTGCCGGGCAGCGTGCGGGGCATGGCGGAGGCCCACCGCCTCTACGGCTCGGGGCGGCTCAGCCTCGCCGAGCTGATCGCCCCGGCCGAGCGCCTCGCCCGCGAGGGCATCCCGGTCGAGGCAGGGCTCGCCGATTCGCTGCCGCGCGCCGCCGGCCTCCTCGGGCGCTGGCCGTCGAGCCGGGCGGTCTTCTTCCGCGGCGACCGGCCGCTGGCGCGCGACGAGCGCCTCGTGCAGACGGACCTCGCCGGCACGCTCCGGGCCATCGCCGAGGGGGGGCCGGACGCCTTCTACACGGGCCCGATCGCCGAGCGGATCGCCGCCGCCGTGAAGGAGGCGGGCGGCATCATGACGATGGCCGACCTCGCCGCCTACCGGCCCGAGATCCGCGAGCCCGTGCGCGGGCGCTATCGCGGCGCCGAGATCGTCTCGATGCCGCCGCCGAGCTCGGGCGGCGTCCACCTCATCGAGATCCTGAACGTGCTGGAGGGCTTCGACCTCGCCGGCAGGGGCGCGGGCAGCGCGGCGGCGCTCCACATCCTGGCCGAATCCATGAAGCCGGCCTACGCCGACCGCGCCACGTGGCTCGGCGATCCCGGCCGGGCGCAGGTGCCCGTGGAGGGGTTGATCGCCAAGCCCTATGCCGACCGGTTGCGCGCCGCGATCGACCCGGACCGGGCGCGCTCCGCCGACGAGGTCAAGGCCGGCGATCCGCTGCCCTTCGAGCAAGACCAGACCACCCACTACTCGGTGGTCGACGCGGCGGGGAACGCGGTGGCCACCACCACGACCCTCAACTTCTCCTACGGGATCGGCCTCGTGGCTGCGGGCACCGGCGTCATCCTCAACAACGAGATGGACGATTTCTCATCGAAGACCGGCGCCCAGAACGCCTACGGACTCGTGGGCGGCAAGGCGAACGCGATCTCGCCGGGCGCCCGGCCGCTCTCCTCGATGACCCCGACCCTGGTGTTCCGGGACGGGCAGCTCCTCCTCGTCACCGGCAGCCCGGGGGGCAGCCGCATCATCTCGACGGTGCTGCAGGTGATCGTGAACCTCGTCGACTTCCGCATGAACCTCGCGGAAGCCGTGGCCGCGCCCCGGATCCACCACCAGTGGAAGCCGGACGTGCTCCTGGTCGAGGAGGGGATCTCGCCCGACACCCTGGCGCTGCTGCGCGCCCGCGGCCACCGGGTGAGGGTGGGACCGAGCTCGGGCTCGGCCAATTCCGTGATGCGGGTGGACGGGCTCCTGGCTGGCGCCGCGGATCCGCGCCAGCGCGGCACGCTCGCTGTCGGCGAGTAAGGTTGGTGATGCCCGGGCAGGCAGGCTAAAGGGGGCGCGCCGCGCCAGAACCGGGTTCTCGATGCTCGCCCTCCGATCCGTCGCCTTCAACCTCTGCTTCTACCTGCTCACGACCGTGCTGGCGGTCGCCGGTTTGCCGACCCTGGTCTCGCAGCGGGCGGTGATCCGGCTGGCGCAGACCTGGGCGGGCGCGACGCTCTGGCTCCTGCGGGAGGTCGGCGGCCTCGACGTAGAGTTCCGGGGCCTGGAGAACGTGCCGGAGGGTCCGCTCCTGATCGCCGCCAAGCACCAGTCGGCGCTCGAGACGCTCGCTCTCGTCACGAAGTTCGACGATTTCGCCTACATCCTGAAGCGGGAGCTGCTCTGGATCCCGCTGATCGGCTGGTACCTCTCGCGCAGCGGCATGGTGGCGATCGACCGCACCAAGGGCACCCGCGCCATGGCGCTGATGAATCAGGCGGCGGCCAGTGCGATCGGGCACGGGCGCCAGCTCATCATCTTCCCCGAGGGCACCCGCCGTCCGCCCGGTGCCCCGCCCGCCTACAAGCTCGGCCTCACCCACCTCTACGTGGCGCTCGGCGTGCCGTGCCTGCCCGTCGCGCTCAACACCGGTCTCTACTGGCCGCGCCGCAGCCTCCGGCGCCGGCCGGGCCGGGCCGTGATCGAGTTCCTGCCCCCGATCCCGCACGGGCTCGCCCGCGCGCCCTTCCTCGAACTTGTGGAGACGCGCATCGAGGCCGCCTCGAACGCCCTCCTGGCGAGCGGGCGGGCCGAACTCGCGGCGCACGGGCTCGCCCCGGCGCCCGTCGAGCCGGAAGATTCGCGCGCGGCCTGACAGGCCCCCGGGGTGCGGCGAAAGGCGCCCCGGGGCCAGCCTGTGGACAGGCGCCGAATCGCTCGGTGCGCTTGTGGATAACCCTGGGAATCCCCATCTTCCGGGACAGGAGGCGACGTCCTTGACGCCGCGGAATTGACCGGGATAGTCTAGAACAAATGGCGAACAAGCGAGCTCTGTCCTGGTCGGCTGCCCTGCGCGACCTGAAGGACGACCGGTCACGGAGGCAGGACGTGCGCGAGGAACGTCTCAGGACGGCCGCGGGCCTGCGCGGCACCCCGGCCCTGGCCCTCAGCGCCTGGCGCGGCCGCTCGGGCAAGCGCTACGTGGTCGGCGTGCACGAGCTGAGCGAGCCCGAGTTCGACGAGATGGGCGAGGCCGTCGTGATGGCCGTGCGCCGCGACGCGAGCGGGCTTGCCGAACTCGTGGCCGTCGCGGCCGCTGGCGCCGGTCCGCGGGAGCGGCTGCACCGCAACTGGCTCGCGCGCGCCCGCAGCGGCGGCGCCACCGAGATGCACGTGCACCGCCTCGCCGGCACCGAGGCCGAGCGCAGCGCCATCGTGGAAGACCTCGAGACCGAGCCCACGGACCCGGCCCGCGCCTGAGCGGCGCACCGCCATCCTTTCGCCTCTTCCGGACCGCCCTAACTTGCGCGGCTCGTGATCCCGCGTCAGGGAGACCGGCCGGAGATCCGGGCGGGACTTTCCGAAGGAGCGGACGAGATGGCGCGCGACACAGGCCCCCAGACCGGATCCGGGACGGGGCCCGACACGAGGCCGGCCGGCCGGCCCGCACCCGCGAAGTCCCGTTCGCGCCTCGGCCTGTTCCTTCCCTACATCCTGCTCGTCGCCATCGCGGCCCTGTGGTCGGCCGGTTGGTTCTACATCCGCGACCGGGCGGGCCGCGAGATCGACGCCTTCTTCGCCCGCGAGGCGGCTTCCGGCCGCAACTGGACCTGCACGGACCGTTCGATCACCGGCTTTCCGTTCCGGATCGAGCTGCGCTGCGCCGCGCTGAAGCTCGCGCGCCAGGACCTCAGCTTCACCCTCGGCCCGCTGACCGCCGTGGTGCAGATCTACCAGCCGCGCCACGGGCTGCTGCAGGCCGCCGGCCCCTTCCACGTGGAGCAGGGCGAGCTCACCGGCGACGTCACCTGGACATCGCTCGAAGGCAGCTTCCACGGCGCCCAGGACGGCTTCGTGCGTGCCTCGCTCGTCGTCGACGAGCCGAAGGGCAGCGTGCGCGGCGCCGCGCCGATGCCGATCGATTTCGCGACGAAACACCTCGAACTCCACGCCCGCCCGACGCCGGGCCGCTTCGCGAGCGAGGGCGCGGTCGACGTCAGCCTGCGGGCCGCCCAGGCCGTCCTGCCGGTCGTCGACGCCTTCGTGGGCAGCACGGCGCCCGCCGACCTCGCTCTCGACGCCACCATCGACCGGGCGACCACATTCCGCACCGGCCCGGTGCCGCAGGAACTCGAAGCCTGGCGGCAGGCCGGCGGCAGCCTCGACATCGCGCTCCTGTCGATCGTCAAGGGCGATCGCCGCCTGCAGGGCCGAGGCAGCCTCGCCCTCGACGACGACCACCGCCTCGCCGGCCAGCTCGACCTGCGCGCGGCCGGGCTCGAAGCCCTCGTGGGCCAGGTGATGGGCCAGCGCTTCGGCGCCGAGAAGGGCGCGCTGATCGGCAACCTCGTGGGCGCGCTCCTCGGCGGCGGCCGCCGTCAGGCCCGCACCGACGACACGGTCCCGCCGGGCTCGGCCGCGGGCACCCCGCCGGCGTCGGCCGGCGACGTGCCCCTCAAGCCGCTGCCGCCGCTGCGGCTGGCGGACGGGCTCCTGATGCTCGGCCCCTTCCCGATCCCGAACGTGCGATTGGAGCCGCTTTACTGAGCGGCGGCGCCCAGCCCGCGGCTCTACCGTGGCGTGCCGCCGCCGGCGGCGTCCCGCGAGGGCGCCGCACCGGTCCGGCCGCGGCCGAAATCGGGCTCGGCCGTCTCCTGGCCCATGGCGACGATGCCGCGCCGGATGGCGCGGGTGCGGGTGAAGAGGTCGTGGAGCGCGTCGCCGTCGCCCCAGCGGATGGCACGGGCGAGCGCCGCCAGGTCCTCGTTGAAACGCCCGAGCATCTCCAGCACGGCGTCCTTGTTGGTCAGGAAGACGTCGCGCCACATGGTCGGGTCGGAGGCGGCGATGCGGGTGAAATCGCGAAAGCCGCCGGCCGAGAACTTGACCACCTCGGATTGCGTCACCGTCTCGAGGTCGGCCGCCGTGCCCACGATGTTGTAGGCGATGAGGTGCGGCACGTGGCTCGTGATGGCGAGCACGAGATCGTGGTGCTCGGCCGTCATGGTCTCCACGATGGCGCCGAGGCCCTCCCAGAAATGCCGCACGGCCGCGACCGCGGCCCCGTCCGCGCCCTCGGGCGGCGTGAGGATGCACCAGCGGCCCGAGAACAGGGTCGAGAAGCCGGAATCCGGGCCCGAATACTCGGTGCCGGCGACCGGGTGGGCCGGCACGAAGGCGACCCCTTCGCCGAGATGCGGCGTCACCGCCGCCACGACCGAGCCCTTGACCGAGCCGACGTCGGACAGGATGGCGCCGGGCTTCACGTGCCCCCGGATCGCCTCCGCGACGGCGCCGACGGCGCCGACCGGCACGCACAGGATGACGAGATCGGCCCCCGCCACTCCCTCGGCGGCTTCCGGCGTGACGTGGTCGGCCAGCCCGAGCTCCCGCACGCGCGCGCAGACGCCCGCGTCACGGTCGATCGCCACGATCGTCTCCGCGAGCCCGTACTGGCGGGCGCCTCGGGCAATCGAGGAGCCGATCAGCCCGAGCCCGACGATGGCGAGCCGCCCGATCCCGCCCGTGCCGGCCTCAGGCATCGCGCGCACTCCCGATGAAATCCGCGAGCGCGGCGAGGAATGCCTCGTTCGCGGCGTCGCTCCCGACGGTCACCCGGAGCGCGTTCGGCAGCCCGTAGGAGGCGACGCGCCGGGTGATGACGCCGCGCCCGGTCAGGAAGGCATCGGCCGCGGCGGCGGTGCGCCCCGGAGCGTCGGGGAAGTGGACCAGGATGAAGTTGCCGACGCTCGGCGTCACGGCGAGCCCGAGCGCCGTGACCGCGTCGGTGAGGCGAGGGAGCCAGGCCGCGTTGTGGGCGGCCGCTGCCGCCACGTGCGCCTCGTCGTCGATCGCCGCCGCGCCCGCCGCGATGCCGGCGGAGGACAGGTTGAAGGGGCCGCGGATGCGGTTGAGCGCGTCGACCACCGCTGCCGGACCGACCATCCAGCCGATCCGCAGCGCCGCGAGCCCGTAGATCTTCGAGAAGGTGCGGGTCATCACGACGTTGTCGGCGTTGAGCACGAGGTCGAGGCCGGCCGAGTAGTCGTTGCGGCGCACATACTCGGCGTAAGCCCCGTCGAGCACGAGGATAACGTTGCCGGGCAGGCCCGCATGCAGGCGCTGCACCTCCGCGAAGGGCAGGTAGGTGCCCGTCGGGTTGTTCGGGTTGGCGATGAAGACGATCCGGGTGCGGGGGGTCACCGCCGCCAGGATCGCGTCGACGTCGGCCGTCAGGTCGCGCTCGGGCGCCACCACGGGCGTGCCGCCGGCAGCCAGGATCGCGATGCGGTAGACCAGGAATCCGTGCTCGGCGTAGATGCCCTCGTCGCCGGGCCCGACATAGGCGTAGGCCAGCAGCGACAGCAGCTCGTCCGAGCCCGCTCCGCAGACGATGCGGGCCGGGTCGAGCCCGTACTTCGTCGCGATCGCCTCGCGCAGGAGCGTGGAATTGCCGTCCGGATAGAGGGCGAGCCCGCCGGCCGTCCCGTGCAGGGCCGCGACCGCGGCGGGGCTCGGCCCGAGCGGCGTCTCGTTCGAGGAGAGCTTGTAGACGGGATGCGTTCCCGACGCTCCGCTCTTGCCCGGCACGTAGGCCTCGATGGCGAGCACGCCGGGGCGCGGCACGGGGCGGAGGGCGAGGTCGGGGCTTGCGGTGGTCATGGCCGTCGGTTTCGGGATCGAGCGCATAGAGCCCGCCCCTCTACAGCATTTCGCCCGCCCATGGACATCTCGGGTGCGGGAAAAAGCGGAGCCGGGCCGCGCGGACAGGGCACGCCCGGACCGTCCGCGATCCCGCTCACACCCGGAAGCGGGCGGCGTGGCTGCCGGTCTCGTCGAGCGCGCCCACGCTGGCGCCGGCCCGCTCCAGGGCCTCGCGGAGCTGGCGCGCGCCGACGCCGCCGGGGACGGCGAGCAGCAGGCGCTCCGCCCCGTCCTCGGGGGTGGCACGCGCCACCACCTCGCCGTAGAGATCCTGCAGCGCCCGCTCGGCTTCCGGCGTCCAGCCCTGCGCCCGAGCGGCGTGCAGCACCCAGTCCCGCTGCGCGGCGGCCGGGTCCTCCAGGGGCTTGGCCACCACGAAGACCGGCGTGCCGGCCGGATGGGCGGGGCGCTCGATGAAGGGCAGGCGCGCGATCACCTTCGGGCGGCCCTCGCCGACGAGTCCGTCCCACCAGGCCTCGGAGGCCGGGGGCGCCTTGGCGCCGCGGGGATCGAAGCGGAAGATGCCGAGATCGCCGCGCGAGGCCGCCACCGCCTCGATCACCACCGCGCAGGTCGGGTGGGGTCGGTAGGGCACCGTGAAGCCGAAATGGAAGCGGGCGGAATCGCGCATCGCCGCGTCGCCGCCCGAGATGTCGGCATGCACCGAGAACGGCGCCTGCACGTAGGTGAAGGTCGCGATGATGACGCGCCAGATGCCCTCCACCGTGTCGAGGGGCAGGAGCCCCCGGTGGCGCTCGGCGACGCGCCGCATCATCGCGGCCTCGCGGCCGGGCCGGAAGGCGGAGCCCGAGGCGGAGGTGCCCTTCACGGCGATCAGCCGGTCGATGATCGAGCCGCGCTGGATCAGCAGGGCGTGCATCTCGGCGTCGATCCGGTCGATCTCGGCGCGGAGATCGGCGAGGTTGTCGAGCGGCGGCGCGGCTCTCTTGGAAAAGCGCATGCGGGGTTCTGTCGGGATGCGGCGGGGTGGCGTCCGCCCCGTGTTTACGATCCGGCGCCACGAAGGGCCAGCGCTCGCGGTGACAGGCGGGGGCGGGATTCGGTGAAGCGTCGTCCGGCGTCCCGTGGCCGACGCTTCACCGTGGCCGGCACTCTCGGGGCCGCACCCCGCCGGTCGCTTTCGTTGACGCCCGCGGGCGGGCACACTAACTGCACGGGACGAGGGACGACGATGGGCCCCGCGGGCGCCTGCCGCCTCGCGCGCCCGCGCCGCGGCTTCGAGACGGCGAACGCACCCTTTCCAGACGCGTCATGGACACCATTCCGGACACCGCCCTGAAGCCGGGCCTCGCCGCCGAGACCGGCCCGCGGCCCCGTCCCGCCCCCGAGCTGTCGCAGGCGCTCGAGCCGAGCAGCCCCGTCGCCCGCTTCGGCACGGACGAGCCCCTGCCCATGGATGCGGGCGTGATGCTCGCCCCCTTCCAGATCGCCTACCAGACCGTCGGCACCCTCAACGCCGATCGCACGAACGCGGTGCTGATCTGCCACGCGCTCACGGGAGACCAGCACTTCGCCCATACCCATCCGGTCACCGGCAAGCCCGGCTGGTGGGAGACGCTGGTCGGCCCCGGCAAGCCCGTCGACACGGACCGCTACTTCGTCATCTGCTCGAACGTGATCGGGTCCTGCATGGGCTCGACCGGCCCGGCCTCGGTCAATCCGGAGACGGACCGGCCCTACGGGCTCGACTTCCCGCTCGTGACCATCCGGGACATGGTCCGCGCCCAGGCGATGCTGCTCGACCGGCTCGGCATCCGCGACCTGTTCCTCTGCATCGGCGGCTCGATGGGCGGCATGCAGGTCCTGCAATGGGCCGCGCTCTATCCCGAGCGGGTCTTCGCCGCCATGCCGATCGCCACGGGCGCGCGCCACTCGGCCCAGAACATCGCCTTCCACGAGGTCGGGCGGCAGGCGATCATGGCCGACCCGGCCTGGGAAGATGGGCGCTATCTCGAGGCCGGCACGCGCCCGGCCAAGGGGCTCGGCGTCGCCCGCATGGGCGCGCACATCACCTACCTGTCGGAGCCGGCGCTGCACCGCAAGTTCGGGCGGCGCTTCCAGGGCGGCTCGGCCCCGACCTTCTCCTTCAACGCCGACTTCCAGATCGAGAGCTACCTGCGCCACCAGGGCCTCAGCTTCGTCGAGCGCTTCGACGCCAACGCCTACCTCTATCTCACCCGGGCGATGGACTATTTCGACCTCGCCGAGGACCATGGCGGCGTGCTCGCCAAGGCGTTCCAGGGCACGCGGACGCGCTTCTGCATCATGTCCTTCACCTCGGACTGGCTGTTCCCGACCGCCGATTCGCGCGCCATCGTGCACGCGCTGAACGCGGCCTCGGCGCCCGTCGCCTTCGTGGAGGTGGAGAGCGACAAGGGCCACGACGCCTTCCTGCTCGACGAGCCGGCCATGTTCTCGGCGGCGCAAGGGTTCATCGACGCGGCGGCGCGGGCGCGCGGCCTGTGAGCGCGCGGGACGAGACGGCGCAGGACGAGATCGCGCAGGACGAGATCGCACTCGGGGACGCCGCCTCCTCGGCGCCGTGGGACGCGGCCGAGCGGCTGCCGCACGAGCCCGAATCCGGGGGCGCGCGCGTCGACCACATCGTGGTGCTGGGCCTCGTGCCGCCGGGCGCGCGGGTGCTCGACATCGGCTGCGGCGACGGCTCGCTCCTGGCGCTCCTGCGCGACCGCAGGGGCGTCGACGGGCGCGGCATCGAGCTCTCCCGCGAGGGCGTCAACGCCTGCCTCGCGCGCGGCCTGCCGGTGATCCAGGGCGACGCCGACACGGATCTCGCCAACTACCCGGACGACGCCTTCGACGTCGTCGTCCTGTCCCAGACCATCCAGGCGACGCGCAACCCCCGCATCGTGCTGGAGCACCTCCTGCGCATCGGCCGGCAGGTGGTCATCTCCTTCCCGAATTTCGGGCACTGGCGGGTGCGGGCCGAGCTCGCCTTCCGGGGCCGCATGCCCGTCACCGAGATCCTTCCGGAGGCGTGGTACGAGACCCAGAACATCCATCACTGCACGATCCGCGACTTCGTCGGCCTGTGCCGGCTGGTCGGCGCGCGCATCGAGAAGGCCACGGCCCTCGATGCGCGGGGCCGGCCGATGCGCTTCTCGATGCCCTGGTGGTTCTGGAACCTGATCGGCGCGCAGGGCGTGTTCCTGCTGCGGAGGGGCGGCGGGCACCGTTAGGTCAGGCCGCGCGCCCGAGCGGCGCGGCCGAGACCTCGACGCGGTTGCGGCCATTGCGCTTGGCCCGGTAGAGAGCGGCATCGGCTTGGCGCAGCAGGGTGTCGAAATCGCGCCCGAAGGCGCCGCTCTCCGCGACCCCGACGCTCGTCCCGACCCGGAGCCGGGGCAAGGTCGGCACCGACAGCCGTGCCAGCGCGGCGCGGATCAGGGCGGCGCTCGCCAGCGCGGCCTCGGGACCGCGATCCGGAATCGCGCAGGCGAATTCCTCGCCGCCCATCCGTCCGAGCAGCGCGCCCGGCGGCAGCAGCGCCCGCGCCGCGTGGCAGAAGCCGACGAGGACGCCGTCCCCGACCGCGTGGCCGTAGGTGTCATTGATGCTCTTGAAGTGGTCGAGGTCGAACAGGAGCAGCGACACCGGCCGGGCCGGGTCGGCGAGCAGCGCCTCGGCACCCGCCACGAAGGCGCGGCGGCTCGCGATGCCGGTGAGGGGGTCGGTCTCGGCGGCCTGGCGCTGCTCTCGCTCGGCGCGCTCCTTCGTCAGAGCCATGAAGGTGAAGGCGATGGCCACCGTGAACAGCATGCCGGCGAAGCACAGGATCGCGAGCCAGGGCGAGTCCATCACGTTCGAGTCGCGCGGCAGCGGCGCCATGAGGGCGAGCGGCACGCGGACCCAGTACAGCACCGCGTAGGCGCCGAGCAGCACGATGGCGGGATAGAGCGAGACCAGCACCTCCGCGCGGCCCCGCCAGATGTCGAGCGCGCCGGCCGCGCAGAAGGTGCCCGCGATGGCGGAGGCGACGATCACCCGCGCCGGCAGCGAGGCGAAGAAGTCCGGGATGAAGCAGAGGAGTCCCCAGACGAGCGCTCCCGACAGCGCGAGATCGAGCCGGAGGCTACGCCCCTCGAAGGCCCGGACGCCGCTCCAGATCAGCCCGTAGGCGCCGATCATCAGCGTGTTGGCGAGCCCGATCGAGGCCGCGTCGGGAATGGTCCCGCGCAGAGCCAGCAGCGCCGAGGCGAGCGCGCCCGTCAGATGGGCGATGCCCCAGATCGCCAGCGCGTGGGTGCGGCGGGCCTGACTCCACGACAGCAGGAACAGCGTCCCGACCATGAAGGTCACGACGACGGTCACCAGCAGCAGGGTCGGGGTGTCCAGACGCATCGATCCGTTCCGGGGCCGCCCGGCCCATCCGGTCGCGGCTGCCGGATCAGTCGGTAGGCCTCCATGCCGAAGACGACCTTGATCCTATCGCTCAAATGCAACCTAAACGTTGCATTGAGGGTATGAGGCCGGACGAAGCCCGGCTGTGTCGGATCCCGTACGGGCCGCCGGGTGCCTGCTGCCGGCGCGATCGGTTGCACCTTTTCCTCCCTGTGCCGATCCGGCACGCCCGCCTGCCGGCGGATTCGACCGATCTTAACGTTGCACGTGAAAATCCCGGCCTCACTCGGGATGACGCTTGGGGGCCGGGTTCGGCCCGAGCGGCGTGATCCGCAGCGTCGTGATGCGGTTCTTGGCCTTGCGCAGAACCTGGAACCGGAAGCCGTGGAAGTTGAAGGCGGTGCCCTGGTCGGGGATCGCCCGCGCCTCGTGGATGACGAGGCCCGCGACGGTCGTGGCCTCGTCGTCCGGCAGGTTCCAGTCCATCGCGCGGTTGAGGTCGCGGATCGGCACGGCGCCGTCGGCATTCACCGAGCCGTCGCCCTGCGGGCGCACGCCCGAGACCGCGACGTCGTGCTCGTCGGCGATGTCGCCGACGATCTCCTCCAGGATGTCCTCCAGCGTCACGAGGCCCATCACCTCCCCGTACTCGTCGACCACGAGGGCGAAGTGGGTCTTCTTGGACAGGAACGCCTTCAGCTGGTCGCGCAGGGAGGTGGTGTCGGGCACGAACCATGTCTCGAGGGCCAAGGCCTCGACCTTGAGGCCCGAGGCGTCGCCGCCGGCCGCGTCGAGGGCGCGCAGCAGATCCTTGGCGTGGAGCACGCCGACGATGTTCTCCGGGGTGCCCCGCCAGAGCGGCATGCGGGTATAGGGCGAGGACAGCACCTCGCGCACGATCTCCTCGGAGGGCAAGTCGGCGTTGATGATCCGCATCTTGGTGCGATGGACCATCACCTCGGACACGGTGAGATCCGAGAGGTCGAGAAGGCCGCCCAGCATGTCGCGGTCGGCCTTGGCGACGCCGCCCTCCCGGTGAAGCAGCGCGACCTGGCCCCGGATCTCCTCGGTGGCCGAGAGGATCGACTGATGCTCGCCGATGGTGATGCCGAAGGGGCGCAGCATCAGCCGCACCAGGCTCTCGATCGCCACCGCGAGCGGCCCGAGCAGCGCGACCGTGAAGGCGACCGGCCGGGCCATCAGCAGGGCGGCCCGGTCCGGCGTGCTGATGGCCAGGGTCTTGGGCAGCACCTCGGCGAAGACGATCACGAGGATCGACATGCCGGCGGTGGCGTAGAGCACGCCGCTCTTGCCGAAAATCGCCGTCAGCACGCTCGTGGTGAAGGCCGAGGCGCCGATCGCCACGATGTTGTAGCCGATCAGCATGGCGCCGATGAAACGCTCGCGGATCGCCAGGATGCGGTTGACGATGGCGGCGCGCCCGTCCCCGGACGTCTCGAGGGCGTGCATCCGCGCCCGCGAGGCCGCCGTGAAGGCAGTCTCGGCTCCGGCGAAGAAGGCCGAGAGCAGGAGAGAGATCACCACGATGCTCGCGGCGAGCCAGAGGTCGGTATGGGTTTCCATCGCGCCGGTATCTTCGTGCGCGCGGCCGGTATGCCGATCTGCCGCGCCGCGTCCGGCTCCTCTTAGAGGATTTTAGCCCCGCACGCGCGGGGCGCGGGGCGGCACCGGTCCGCGACGCGCTCGGATCCGCGCGCCGGCAGCGCGCGGGCGGCCACGAGGCCGAGGGTCGCCAGTGCCAGGCCGAAGCCGAGCGAGAGGCCGGTCGTCCCCGCGACGAGGCGCAGGCAGGCGGCCGCGACGGGCGAGGCGATGAGGAGGGCCCGCTCCCGCGGCAGCAAGCCGCCTCGCCGGTGCGCCTCGATCGCCAGGAGGCCGCTCGCCGGGACCAGCGGCGCCAGGTCGTAGAGCGGCACGTAAGGCGACACGAGGGTCGCCGCGGCGAGGAGAGCCGCCGCCCGCAGGGGCGGCGCGGCGCCGATGGCCCAGACCCGCCAGGCGATCCCGACGGCCAGCAGGCTCGCGGCGACCTGGCAGGCCCAGGCCGCCGCCATCGTGCCGCCGAGGAGGCGCAGGGCTCCGAAGGCGCTGGCGTTGATGTCGAGGCCCGACCACGCCTCCCGGAGCACGATGCGATTGGTGAGCGCCAGTGTCTCGGCGAAGGCGCGCCAGGGCGCGATGCCGAAGGCCGCGACCGAGACGAGGCAGAGGCCGGCAAGACAGCCGAGGCAGGCCGCGAGCGCGCGCCAGCGCCCGGTCGTCAGCAGCAGGAACGGGGCGAGGGCGGCGAGCTGCGGCTTGTAGGCGACGAGACCGAACAGCATGCCGGCCAGGACCGGGCGCCGGTCCACCAGCGCGGCGCCGAGCGTGAGCAGCGCCGCCGTGAAGAGGCCGTTCTGGCCGTAGGCAAGGTTGCAGATCACGAGCGGGTGGGCGAGCGCGATCAGGACCGCGTCCCGACGCCCCGTCGCCAGGCCGAGCGCCGCCGCGAACAGGGTGAGGGAGGCGAGGCTCCAGAGGAGGAAGGCCGGCCCGTAGGGCAGGAGGGCGCTGAGCGCGGCCGGCAGCAGGAAGACCGGCGGGTAGTGCCAGGCGAAGCGGCCCGCCTCCGGACCGAAGGCGGCCTCCTGATTCGCGAGATGGCGGGGCAGGTCGTAGGCCGCCGCGGCCTCGCCCTGCAGGGCGTTGCGCCCCGCGAGCCAGACCTGCGAGAAGTCGTAGCCGAGGAGTTCGCCGAGCCAGTTGCGGGCCGCGACCGGGCCGGTGCCGAGGAGCCCGAAGGCGATGGCGAGGCTCAGGGGCACGAGCAGGAGGGCCGCCCGCAGCGTGAGGGCGTGCAGCCGCAGGTCGCTCGCCAGGAGATCGCCGAGGCCGGCGCGCGGGGCTGCCGCGGGTGGAACGCTCATCGGGCCCATCGCGGGTGCCGCGGAAGACGCCGGAGGATAGGCCGCGCCCCGGTTCCGCCGGGTTAACGCGCGGACGCCTCGTGCCAAATCCGGTCGATCCCTTCGGGATGGCGGATCTGGGCTTCGCGTCACACGCCGCGCGAGCCTGCCGACGGAGTTGCCGCTCCGATCAGGCGGAACTCCCGTCGGCCCGCAGCTCGTCCTGCAGGAAGGCCCGCACCTCGGCCCGGTCGATGCCGGGCGCGATGAAGCTTTGCCCGATGCCGCGGGCGAGGATGAAGGTCAGCGCCCCGTCGCGCACCTTCTTGTCCTGGGCCATCGCGTCGAGCAGTGCATCGGCATCGCCGCAGCCGCCCGGCACCTGCGCCAGGGTCGTCGGCAGCCCAGCGAGCGCGAGGTGGTTCGCGACCCGGCCCGCATCCTGGCCGGCGCAGAGGCCGAGCCGGGCCGAGAAGCGGAAGGCGAGCGCGAGCCCGATCGCCACGCCCTCGCCATGCACGAGGCGGGTGGAATCGTAGGCCGTCACGCGCTCGAGGGCGTGCCCGAAGGTGTGGCCGAGATTGAGCAGCGCCCGCTCGCCGTCCTCGCGCTCGTCGCGCACCACGATCCCGGCCTTGGCGCGGCAGCAGATCGCCACCGCCTCGTCGCGCTCGGGCCCCCCGGCGAAGATCCCGCGCCAGTTGGCCTCGCACCAGTCGAAGAAGCCGGCATCCCCGATCAGGCCGTACTTCGCCACCTCCGCGTAGCCCGCCCGCATCTCGCGTTCCGAGAGGGTGTCGAGGGTGCTCGTGTCGGCCAGCACCAGGCGGGGCTGGTGGAACGCGCCGATCAGGTTCTTGCCGTGGGTCGAATTGATCCCGGTCTTGCCGCCGACGGAGGAATCGACCTGCGCGAGCAGGGTCGTGGGCGCCTGCAGGAAGCGCACGCCGCGCCGCAGCGTCGCGGCGGCGAACCCTGCGAGGTCGCCGACCACGCCCCCGCCGAGCGCCACCACGAGGTCGTTGCGCTCGACTCTGTGGGCGAGCAGCCCGTCGCTGACGGCGGCGTAGGTGGCGTAGGATTTCGAGCCCTCGCCGGGCGTCACGGCGACGAGGCCCGAACGCAGGCCCGCCGCCTCCAGGCCCGCCCGCATCCGGGCGCCGTAGAGCGCCGCCACGGTCTCGTCGGTGACGATCACGGCGGCCCTGCCGCCGAGTGCCGCGGCGCGGGCGCCCGCATGGTCGAGAAGGCCGCGCCCGATCAGGATGTCGTAGTCGCGCCCGCCGTCCAGAGGCACGTGCACGGTCAGGGATTCGGTCACTGGGCTGCCACGCCTCGGTTGGTCGGACCGGTCAGGTGATTGTCGAGCGCTTCGAGCACGTCCTGCACCACCCGGTCGTGCGAGACGTCGCGGGACAGCACCATCACGTCCGCGCCGCCGTAGACGGGGTGGCGTGCCTCCATGAGCTGGCGCATGGTCTCCTCGGGATTCTCGGTCTGGAGCAGGGGCCGGTTGCCGCGCTTGCGCACGCGGCGCATCAGCACGTCGAGGTCGGCCTTGAGCCAGACCGAGAGGCCGCCCTCGCTGATCCGAGCGCGCGTCGATTCCCGCATGAAGGCGCCGCCGCCCGTGGCGAGCACCATCGGGCCCTCCCGGATCAGCCGGGAGATCACCCGCTCCTCGCCTTCGCGGAAACTCGGCTCGCCGTAGATCGCGAAGATGTCGGGAATCGTGAGGCCGGCCGCGGCCTCGATCTCGTTGTCGGCGTCCTTGAAGATCATGCCGAGCCGGTTCGCCAGCCGACGCCCGACGGTGCTCTTGCCCGCGCCCATCAGCCCGACGAGCACGATCGACCGCGGCCCGAGGGCCCGGCGCAAGCGCGCTTCGATCGGTTCGCCTGTTGGCTCAGGCTCGGTCATGACGGCAGTCTACGCATGGACGACAGCGACGGACACGGGGCGACGGCACCTCACGGGCCCTCCGCGCGGCCGGTCGTCGCCGTGTCCGGACCGCGCGGGGCGCGCATGGGGCATACAAGGGAGGCTCTTAGCGCGTTTTGGCCGCTGCGCGAAACTCCCGGACACGGGCAGATCCGAACGACGCCGCCGGCGCATCCGGGCGATCGCGCCGCGTGCCGCCCGCGACGCGGGAGCCGCCGCCTGTGTCTTCGCGGACCTTGCCATCGCAGGCCCAGCGTGATGCAACCCCCGGGTCCCCGCAGCGCAACACGTTGCCCGCCCGCCCGATCGAGACCCGCCCGACGTGCCGACCCTGTTCCGTTTCATCGCCACGCTCGCGATCCTGGCCGGGCTCGTCTTCGCCGGCATGTTCGCGCTGGCGACCTTCGTCGAGCCGACCCCGCGCGAGATGAGCGTGACCATCCCGGCGGCGAAGCTCCAGCCGGGCAACCGGTGACGCGCCGGGGCGCGGCGGCGGACACGCGGCCGGCCGAGCACCGGCCGCACGGCGCGCCCGAGACCGCGGCCTATCTCGACATGCTGGCCGCCGAGCGGGGGGCGGCCCGCAACACCCTCGAGGCCTATCGGCGCGACCTCGACGATTACCTTGCCCATCTGTCGGAGGAGGGCATCGACCCGGCAGAGGTCGAGGTCGGGACGCTGCGTGCCTACATGGCCGGGCTCGAGACGCGGGGGCTCAAGAGCTCGTCGGCCGCGCGCCGACTCTCCTGCATCCGCGGCTTCCACAAGTTCCTCTACGCGGAGGGGATGGCCGGGACCGACCCGAGCGCGCCGGTCGCGGGGCCGAGGCGGGGCCGGGTCCTGCCCAAGGTGCTCTCGGTCGCGGAGGTCGACCGCCTCCTCGGCGTCGCCCGCGAGCGGGTGACGTCGGCCGCGGACGTGCAGGCGCCGGGGGAGCCGGTGCGCGCGCGGCGCATGCTGTGCCTGATCGAGCTCCTCTATGCCACGGGCCTGCGCGTGTCGGAGCTGATCGCCTTGCCGCGCACGGCCGCCTCGACCCGGGAGCGCTTCCTCGTCGTGCGGGGCAAGGGCGGGCGCGAGCGCCTCGTGCCGCTGACCGAGCTGGCCCGAGCCGCCATGCGCGAGCATCTCGCGGCATCCCCCTCCGACAGCCCCTGGCTGTTCCCGTCCGACAGCGAGAGCGGCCATCTCACGCGCCAAGCCTTCGCCCGCGATCTGAAGACGGCCGCCGCCGCCGCCGGGATCCGGCCGGACCGCGTCAGCCCCCACGTGCTGCGTCACGCCTTCGCCAGCCACCTGCTGCAGAACGGGGCGGACCTGCGCATCGTGCAGGAACTGCTCGGTCACGCCGACATCTCGACGACGCAGATCTACACGCACGTCCTCGACGAGCGCCTCAAGGGCATGGTCCGCGACCTGCACCCGCTGATGGACGATTGAAATCCAGCGCAGCTCTCTGCCGAACCAAGATTATTTCCAGATGAAATTATCTCTTGTGCCGGCTCTTTTCCTTGCCCTCGGCCTCAGCGCCGCGCGGGCGGGAGACGGGCCCGTCCTGCAGACGGTCGATGCCGCCAATACCCGCTACTCGGCTCTCGACCAGATCGACGCGGGCAATGTCGGGCGGCTGAAGGTGGCCTGGACCTTCTCGACCGGGGTGCTGCGCGGGCACGAGGGTGCGCCCCTGGTCGTCGGGCACGTCATGTACGTGCACACGCCTTTCCCCAACATCGTCTACGCGCTCGACCTCGACCACGACGGCAGGATCCTGTGGCGCTACAGGCCGCGCCAGGGCGCGAACGTCATCCCGGTCATGTGCTGCGACACGGTCTATCGCGGCCTCGCCTACGCCGACGGCCGCCTGTTCCTGCATCAGGCCGACACCACGCTGGTGGCGCTCGATGCGAGGACCGGCACGCCGATCTGGTCCGTGACGAACGGCGATCCCGCCAAGGGCGAGACCAACACCGCGACGGTGCTGCCCGTGAAGGACAAGCTCATCGTCGGCATCTCGGGGGGCGAGTACGGCGCCCGCTGCCACGTGACGGCCTACGATCAGGCGACGGGCCGGCGGCTCTGGCGCGCCTACGCGATGGGACCGGACGCCGACATGCTGGTCGATCCGGAGCGGACCACGCAGCTCGGCCGCCCGATCGGGCCGGACTCCTCCCTGAGGAGCTGGGCGGGCGACCAGTGGCGCATCGGCGGCGGCTGCAGCTGGGGGTGGTTCTCGTACGATTCGGATCTCAACCTCGTCTATTACGGCACCGGCAATCCCTCGACCTGGAATCCGGTGCAGCGCCCAGGCGACAACCGGTGGTCGATGTCGATCTTCGCCCGCGACGCCGATACCGGCACGGCCCGCTGGGTCTACCAGATGACCCCCCACGACCAGTGGGATTATGACGGCGTCAACGAGATGATCCTGACCGATCAGGAGATCGGCGGGCGCAGCCGCAGGCTCCTGACCCATTTCGACCGCAACGGCTTCGGCTACACCCTCGACCGGGCCACCGGCGAGTTGCTGGTGGCCGAGAAGTTCGACCCGAGCGTGAACTGGGCAAGCCGTATCGCGCAGGATCCGGGGGCCGCCGATTACGGCCGCCCCGTCTTGGACCGACGCTACGCACCGGAGGAGGCCGGCGAGGACGAGACCACGACGGGGATCTGCCCCGGCGCCCTCGGTGCCAAGAACCAGCAGCCCGCGGCCTACTCGCCGCGGACACGCCTGTTCTACGTGCCGGCGAACCACATGTGCATGGATTACGAGCCCTTCCGCGTGACCTACGTGCCGGGCCAGCCCTATGTCGGCGCCACCCTGACGCTGCATCCGCCCGAGGGCGAGGACCATACCGGCGCCTTCATCGCCTGGGACGGGACGACGGGCCGGATCGCGTGGTCGAAGCCCGAGCCCTTCTCGGTCTGGGCCGGGGCGCTCGCGACCGCGGGCGGGATCGTCTTCTACGGGACGCTGGAGGGCTACCTGAAGGCCGTCGACGCCCGTACGGGCCGCGAGCTCTACCGGTTCAGGACGCCCTCGGGGATCGTCGGCAACGTCACCACCTATGCGCATCGCGGCCGGCAATACGTGGCGGTCCTGTCCGGCATCGGCGGCTGGGCCGGCATCGGCCTCGCGGCGGGCCTCACCGACCCGGCCGACGGCTCGGGAGCGGTCGGCGGCTACGCGGCCCTGTCGCAATACACGGCGGCCGGCGGCCAGCTCACGGTCTTCGCCCTTCCGGAGTGAGGCTGGGCAGGAGCGCCATCCTCCGGGTCTCGTCCTCGAATCCGGGCCGGACCGGCTTCCTCACCGGGGCGTTGCGGGCGGTCGGCGCGGGGAGGCCGGGGCGCGGCCGCCCGGCAGCCTGCACCGGACCCTCCGCCGGCCTGATCGGCCGCGCCGAGGCGCTTCAGGCCGCCGAGACGTCCACCCGGATGTTGCCGCGGGTGGCGTGCGAGTAGGGGCAGACCACGTCGGCGCGCTTGACGATGTCCTGCGCCGTCTCGCGGTCGATGCCTGGCAGCGTCGCCCTCAGGGTCACGGTGAGGCCGAAACCCGTGCCGTCGTCGCGCTTGCCGATGCCGACCGTGGATTCGACCTTGGCATCGTCGGC
This sequence comes from Methylobacterium nigriterrae, assembly GCF_037106235.1. Taxonomy (NCBI): domain Bacteria; kingdom Pseudomonadati; phylum Pseudomonadota; class Alphaproteobacteria; order Hyphomicrobiales; family Methylobacteriaceae; genus Methylobacterium; species Methylobacterium nigriterrae. Next base: position 26,100 of record NZ_JBAWTG010000022.1, read on the forward strand.
GATCCTCACCTTGTCCTGCGCGGCCACGAACTTGATGGCGCCGAGGAAGCAGGCGGCGTAGCCGGCCGCGAAGAGCTGCTCGGGGTTGGTGCCGGAACCGCCGCCGCCGCCGAGCTCCTTCGGGGTCGAGAGCGTGACGCCGAGCTTGCCGTCGTCGGTCGCGGCGGAGCCTTCGCGACCTCCGGTTGCGTGGGCGTGGGCGGTGTAGAGAGCCTGCATGTTCATCTCCTCGAACGGGTTCGGACATCCCGCCAGGGCCGTCGATCCGCTGTGGATACGCCGAACCGTTCACATGTGACATGGCGGACGATGTCGGTCCGGACGATCCTCCATCGTACCGACTCGCGGCAGCCATGCCGATGACGCGCGGAACGATCACCTTCTCATACACCAAACTCGATTGCGCGCAATCGAGTTCCGCGGTTGCGAGTCGATTGTGCACAAAATTCGGTTTGGCTAGGATATTGCGTGGAACCGGGAAACCGACGCCCTGATGGCCGTCGTCATGGAGTGATGCGTATGTCGGGCCGCCCAGACCCGCACGGACACGAGCGGGCGAGACCGGATGGCAAGCGTGCCGAGGCCGTCGACCGGCTCGATCCGCAGCGGCTGGACAACCAGCTCTGCTTTGCCGTCTACGCGGCCGCTCATGCCTTCGGGCGGGCCTACCGGGCCCTTCTCGCCGAGCACGACCTCACCTACCCGCAATACCTCGTGCTGCTGGTGCTCTGGGAGGAGGAGGGGTTGACCGTGAAGGAGATCGGCATCCGCCTCTTCCTCGATTCCGGCACGCTGACCCCGCTCCTGAAGCGCCTCGAAGCCTCGGGCCATGTCCGGCGCGCGCGGGACCGGGCCGACGAACGCCAGGTGAGCATCTTCCTGACGCCGAAGGGCCGTTCCCTGAAGGACAGCATGGCCTGCATCCCCGACCAGGCCGGCGGCATGACGGGGCTCGATCTCGAAGCCCGCCGCGAACTCCTCGACCTCCTGGTCGGCCTCCGTTCCGGCCTGCACGAGGGCGCGGCGCTCGAGCGCGAGCGGACGGCCGAGGAGGTCTGAGCGCCCGGCATCCGGCCAAGTCACGTCGAAGTCACATCGAAGTCACCTCCAGCCCGGGTCTCGCGTCCCGCACGCGAGCACGAGAAGGGGCCGTCTCCCGCGCGGGAGACGGCCCCTTCAGGCCTTGCCTGCGGCCCGGCCGCGGCTCATCGGCCGTACCCGAGCCGCGCGGCTTACGATTGGGTCTTGAGGTAGGCGATCAGGTCGTCGAGCTTCTTGTCGTCCTTGAGGCCGGGATAGACCATCTTGTTGCCGGGGACCTTGGCCTTGGGATCCTTGATCCACTCCTTCAGATTCGCCTCATCCCAGGTGAGGCCTGAGCCCTTCAGCGCGGCCGAGTAGTTGTAGCCCTCGTGCGTGCCCGCCTTGCGGCCGACGACGCCCTTCAGGTCGGGGCCGACGCCGTTCTTGCCGAAGGCATGGCAGGCTTTGCAGGGAGCGAAGGCCTTCTCGCCCGCGGCCGCGTCCTGCGCCTGGGCCGAGAGGGGCATCAGCAGCGCGAGGGCGGCGCCGAGGATGAGGTGACGCATGAATTTTCCTCCTGTGAGGCGGTCTGAACCGCCAGGGCTTATAGCCGAGCTCGACGTTTAGAACAGATCGAGATTGTGAACGCTAGCTCCACATCGAGCGCTTCCGCGACCAAAGGAAGCCTCGTGGTCACGATTCTGTTCCGATGCGTCGTGGGCGGCTTTCGGGTACAAGATGCGAAGCCGGCCGTGATCGGCTTCGAGCGCGACCTTGTCACCGCCGAGCTGAGCGGCGGATGAAGGCGGCGCTGCCGCTCGACGACGGCCCGCAAGACGAAAGAGACAAGCCCGTCCGGGCCCTGGGAGAACGCCATGACGATCGCCTTCCCGACTCCCGACGCCGAGACCATCGCGCGCCGCGAGGCGATCATCGAGGGTCTGCGGCCCCTCGTGGCGGCGGAGGCGCTGATCACCAGCGAGGATGAGCGCCGCGCCTTCGAGACGGACGGGCTCACCGCCTATCGCAAGATGCCGCTCGCCGTGGTGCTGCCCTCGACCACCGAGGAAGTCTCGGCCGTGATGGCCTATTGCCACCGCAACGGCGTTCGGGTGGTGCCGCGCGGGGCGGGCACGTCGCTCGCCGGCGGGGCCATCGCGCAGGAAGACGCGGTGATCCTCGGCGTCGGCAAGATGACGCGCGTGCTCGACCTCGACTTCGCCAACCGCACGGCGCGCGTCCAGTCGGGCATCACCAACCTGGCGATCTCGGGCGCGGTCGCGCACGAGGGATTCTTCTACGCGCCCGACCCGTCGAGCCAGCTCGCCTGCACCATCGCGGGCAATATCGCGATGAACTCTGGCGGGGCGCATTGCCTGAAATACGGGGTGACCACCAACAACCTGATGGGCGTGACGCTCGTGATGAACGACGGCACGGTCGTCGAGATCGGCGGCGCCCATCTCGACAGCGGCGGCTACGACCTGCTCGGCCTGATCTGCGGCTCGGAGGGACAGCTCGGCATCGTCACCGAGGCGACCGTGCGGATCCTGCGGGCGGCCGAGGGCGCGCGGCCGGCCCTCGTCGGCTTCTCCTCGGTCGAGGATGCGGGCCAGTGCGTCGCCGCCATCATCGCGGCCGGCATCATTCCGGTGGCGATCGAGTACATGGACCGCGAGGCGATCCTGATCACCGAGGATTTCGCGCAGGCCGGCTATCCGCGCGATGCCGAGGCGATGCTGATCATCGAGGTCGAGGGGTCGGACGCCGAGATCGACGACATGCTCGGGCGCATCGCGGCGATCGCGCAGGGCTTCCGGCCGACGAGCCTCAAGGTCTCCCGCTCCGAGGCCGAGAGCGCCGCGATCTGGAAGGGCCGAAAGTCCGCCTTCGGGGCGACGGGCCGGATCTCGGACTACATCTGCATGGACGGCACCATCCCGACCGGTCAGCTCGGCCACGTGCTGGAGCGGATCGGCGCGATCTGCGCGGGCCACGGCCTGCGCGTCGCCAACGTCTTCCACGCCGGCGACGGCAACCTGCACCCGCTGATCCTGTTCGACATCAACAGGCCGGGCGAGCTGCAGAAAGCGGAGGCGGCGGGCGACGAGATCCTGAAGCTCTGCGTCGAGGTCGGCGGCTGCCTCACCGGCGAGCACGGCGTCGGCATCGAGAAGCGCGAGCTGATGCGCTTCCAGTACAATCAGGCCGATCTCGAGCAGCAGATGCGGGTGAGGAACGTGTTCGATCCCGCCTGGCTGATGAACCCCGCCAAGGTCTTCCCCTTGGAGGGCCGCGTCGCGGCCTGAACCGCGGCGGCGGCTCGTCGCTACTTCACCTGCACGCTGTCGACGACCTCGCGGAACTTCGCGAGGGTTCCCTCGCGCTGGTCCTCCCGCACCACGCCGACCGCCCGCAGGTAGCCGTCCGGGGCGAAGCGGATGGTCTGGGAGACCACCACCGGCTGGTTCGAGGGCAGGTCGGTGGCCCGCGCCACGATCTCGTGCCAGTCGACGCCGTTCTGCCGATAGCTCTGCGAGCGCTCGATCACGAAATCCTTCATGGTCTGGTTGGCGTAGAGCGCCGCGCGGGCGAAGCCGTCGCGCTGCTCGGCGGTCGGCGGCGGCTGAACGGCCTGGGCCAGAACCAGGATCGGCTGCTCCAGGTTCGACATCTGGTCCTTCGGCCCCTGCGTCAGCAGAACCGAGTTGCCGGCGAGCACCCGGACGGGCCGGAATCCTGCCGGATCGGTGATCCGGAAGGGGAGGGCGTCCACCTGCTGGTCGAGAGTCAGGGCGGGCCGGATGGTGACGTTCGTCACGAGGCCGCGCATCGTCTCCTCGGTCTCGGCGCCGGGCAGCGCCTGCGCGATGACGAGGCCGGTCACGGTCGAGTCCCCGACGAGGAGGAGCCACTTGCGGATGGCCGGGCCGCCGGTCGCGCCCTCGGGCGGCTGCTCGCCGGTGAACAGCAGGGCGTCCGCCCCCCCGACTTTGATGGGCTCGCGCTTCTCCACCACGAAGCCCTGGCTCTTCAGGTTCTCGTCGGTGAAGTTCTTCTCGAGGTCGGCGTAGGCCGAGGGCGGCAATTCCACCACCGAGACCGTGGCGCCGCCCTCCTTGCGCTCGAAGCCCGCGAAGCGCCGCGAGAGGGCCATGTCCGAGGGCGGCTCGAAGCCGAAGCGGGAGCCCGACGGGTAGATCGGCTCGCCCGCCGCGCCCGCGCCCGATGCGGCCGCGAGCAGGCCGAGCGCCGCCAGCGGGCGCGCGAGGGGACGGATGGCGTGACGCAACCGCATCGGACGGGTTCTCCGCGTGAGCCCGGTTTGCCCGGGGTCTGGCCTGGCCGCCCCGCGGGGCGTCCTCCGATGCGATGGGTCTGCGCCCGCCGCTCCGGAGTCAAGCGGCGGCGGGCGCCGGGATGGCCGTGACGCGCCGCAATGTCAGGTTGCAACGTCCGCCGGCGGGCAGAAAGGCGGGCCGCGGCGCGCGCGCCGCGAGAAGATCGGTCCCGGCCGGGAGGACGCGGTCGATGCCGTGATGCATCAGGCGCGAGGGGCCGCCGATCACGAGTGCGTCACCGGGATCGAGCCGGACCGACCGGGTCGGGTCCCCGCGCCGCAATCCGCCGTAGCGGAACAGGGCCGCTGCCCCGAGGGAGAGCGACAGGACCGGGGCGTCGAGGGCGGCCTCGTCCCGGTCCTGGTGCAGGCCCATCCGGGCGGTCGGTGCGTAGAGGTTGACGAGACAGGCCTCCGGCGGGGCCGCGCAGCGGGCGAGCGCGTCCCAGGCCGCGCGCGCGATCCCGGGGATCGCCGGCCAGGGCTCCCCGGTTTCCGGATGGGTCGGCTGATATCGGTAGCCGGCCTCGTCCGAGACCCAGCCGAGCGGCCCGCAATTCGTCATGCGGACCGAGAAGGGGCGGCCGGTGCGGGGCATGCGCGGCGTGTAGGGCGGAGCGAGCCGGAGCGCCGCCGCGAGCTGCCCGGCCAGGGCGGCCTGGGCGTCCCCGTCGAGATAGCCCGGATGGTGGATCAGGCCCGGCGCGAGCGCAACCGCCATCGCTCAGTCCTGGTCGATGTCGCGCTCCAGCACCGTCTTCATCAGCACGGTGGTGTCGGCCTTCAGGCGGTAGACCAGCGGGATGCCGGTGGCGATCTCGAGCCCCGCGATGGTCGCGGGCGTCATCCGGTCGAGCACCATCACGAGGGCGCGCAGCGAGTTGCCGTGGGCGGCCACCAGCACCCGGTCGCCCGCCATCACGCGGGGCAGGATGGTCTCGATGTAGTAGGGCAGCACGCGGGCGGCGGTGTCCTTCAGGCTCTCGCCGCCGGGCGGGGGCACGTCGTAGGAACGACGCCACTGATGCACCTGCTCGGTGCCCCAGCGCTCGCGGGCATCGTCCTTGTTGAGGCCCGACAGGTCGCCGTAATCGCGCTCGTTGAGGGCCTGGGAGCGCACCACCTCGATGTCGGAGAGGCCCATCTCCCCGAGGATCAGGGCGTTGGTGCGCTGCGCCCGCTTCAGGTTCGACGTGAAGGCGACGTCGAAGCCGTAGCCCTGGTCCTTGAGCCAGCGCCCGGCCCGGCGGGCCTCCTCGACGCCGAGCTCGGTCAGGTCCGGGTCGCGCCAGCCGGTGAACAGCTTCTTCAGGTTCCACTCGCTCTGGCCGTGGCGAGCGAGGACGAGCAGGCGGTCCATCGGGACGATTCCTTGTGCGATCCGAAGGGCTTCGAGCCGGGTTGCGCTCGGGCGGCCTCGTCGGGCTCCTAGCAGAGCCCGCACCCCTGCCCAAGCTTGAGGGCCGTTACAGGCCGAGCACGTCTGTCATGCCGTAGAGGCCGGGCGGCCGGGAGAAGGCCCATCGGGCGGCCCTGACGGCGCCGCGCGCGAAGATGCCGCGGTCCTCCGCGTGGTGGCTCAGGGTGACGCGCTCGCCCGGTCCGGCGAAGGTCACGCTGTGGTCGCCCACCACCGTGCCGCCCCGCAGGGTGGCGAAGCCGATATCGCCGGGCCGCCGCGCGCCGGTATGCCCGTCGCGGGTGGAGACGCGCACGTCCGGCAGGCGCACGCCCCGGCCGTCCGCCGCGGCCTCCCCGAGGAGGAGCGCGGTCCCGGAGGGCGCATCGACCTTCATGCGGTGATGCATCTCGACGATCTCGATGTCGAACTCCTCGCCGAGCGCGGCGGCGACCCGGCGCACCAGGCCGGCCACGAGATTGACGCCGAGCGACATGTTGCCCGAGCGCACGATGCGGGCGTGGAAGGCGGCCGCCGCGAGCTTGCCGAGGTCGTCCTCGGACAGGCCCGTGGTGCCGACGACGTGCACGATGCGGGCCTGCGCCGCGAGTTCGGCGAAGAAGGTGGTGGCGGCGGGCGCCGTGAAGTCGAGGACGCCCTCGGCCGCCGCGAAGACGGGGAGCGGGTCGTCCGTCACCGGCACGCCGAGGGGCGCGAGGCCCGCGAGCGTGCCGGCATCCTGGCCGAGCGCCGCCGAGCCCTCGCGCTCGATCGCGCCGGCGAGCGTGCAGCCCTCGGCCTCCGCGACCGCGCGGATCAGCATCCGTCCCATGCGCCCGTCGGCGCCGACCACGACGAGCCGCATCGTCCTCACCTCGTTTCGATTGCCGTCGGGGCCGGGGTACAGGCTCGGTCCCGGGCTGCCAACCCGCGCGGCGATGCCGCGACCTACTTCGCCCCGATCGTGCGCACCGACCACGTCCCCCAGTAGACCGGGCGGCCGTACAGGGTCGAGGCGCCCGTCCCCTCCTGGCCCGGCGCGAGGCGGTCGAGCCAGGTCAGGAAGCCGGCCTTGGCGGGGAAGCTTGCGGGCGTGTCGAGATTGCCGTAGCGGTCCGTCATCCAGAAATGCTGGCTGCGCCCGAAGCGCCCGCTGCCGTCGCCGCCCGAGCGCAGGCCGAGATAGGCCGTCGAGCGCTTGGCCGAGACGGGCTCGGAGTACCAGGTCAGACCTGCGAGCGAGCCGACCGAGAGGTCGGCCGTGTACTGCACGCAGAGGTCAGCCACGGGGCCGCCCGGGGCGTTGGCGGGGCGGTTGCAGGTGTAGGAGACGGCCCAGCGGTCCATGCCCTTGGCCTTGGCGACCCGCACGAGGCTCTGGGCCGGCAGGGGCTCGGCCACCGTGCGGGCGGCCGACCAGACCCGTTCGCCGGTGAGATCCCGGCTCGTACGCAGGTAGAGGCCCATGCGCCGCTTCAGGATGGGCTCGTTGCAATCGGCGGGCAGCACATCCGTGTAGAAGTAGTGGTAGACCTGATCGACCACGCTGATCGAGCCGACGAGGCCCTCCGTCTCGAAGCCCTGGCCGGCGCAATTGCCGATGACCGGCCTGCCCGCCTCGTCGAGCACGGCGCTCGGGCTCGGGTTGTCGCCGGCCGGCGCGGGGCCGCGCCGGCGACGTCCCTTCCGCTCGGCCTCCGGCATGAAGGGCGTCCAGTCGAGGCCCTCGCCCGTGCGGCCGCGGATATCGAAGCGCTCGAAGTCGAAGGTGCGGGCCTGGATCAGGACGTGGCGGTTTCCGTCCTCCGTCGAGGTCGTGGCGAGCAGGAAGGCGTAATAGTACTCGTCGCCCGCCCAGTCGCGCCCGGTGACCACCATGGGATTGCGGGCGCCGATCCCCTCGGCGGCGGGCTCCGGCGGCGTCTCCGCGCGCTCCCGTCCGCGCCCGGGGCGCTTGCGCCGGCTCTCTGGCCGGGCGACCGACCGGGCCATCTCCCAGAGCCGGTAGCGCGTCGGCGGCATGATCGTGGCGAGCTGCTCGGGCAGGCGGCCTGAGCGCACGGAGCCTCCGTCGAGGGGGCTCGTGGCGCGGCGCGACTCGCAGGCCTCCTCGTCCCTTCCCCGGGCGCGCCGGGGCTCGGCCGGCGTCTCGCCCTGGTAGACGGCCTGCAGGGGGCCGGGCGCCCCCGTCACGCCGGTGAGGCGGATCAGCTGCACGTTCCGGGCGAACTCGCAGGGGCGGGGGGTGAAGAACACGCCCTCGGCCTCGCCGCCGCCCCGGCAGATCTCGAGGGCGCCGCCGCCCGTCAGGAAGCAGGTCGGCGCCGCGGTCTCGGCCTGCGCGCGCGGGGCCGGGCCGACGAGGAGCACCAGGGCGAGGAGGGAGGGGGCGGGGCGCAGGTTCGACACGACAGCCGAGGTAGCGCGGCTCCATATCCCCGGAAAGGCGCCGGCCGCCCTCCACCCACAGGACCGCGCGAGGACGTCCCGGAATCGACCCGTCGCGCCGAACCGGCCCGCCGTTCGGGGGTTGTCGGTGCGCCGGGCCCGTGTTTCGGGGCCCATCGTTCTGGGAGCCGTGCATGGACATCGCCGTCGACAAGGTCACCGAGATCATCCTGCGGCTGCGGGCGATCGACGTGAAGGAAGGCGCGACCGATCCGGATTCCGGCTCGAACCCGATCGACGACGGCTCCACCGACGTCCTCGTCGGCGGCACGGACGACGCCACCGAGGGCGAGGTGCGCAGCCTGATCGCGGGGCTCAACGACGACGAGCGCGCCAACCTGCTCGCACTGGTCTACGTCGGACGCGGCGACATGGAGCCCGAGGAATGGGGCGAGGCCGTGCGCTTCGCCCGCGAGCGTGAGGCTGCGGGCGAGGGCGCGGCCCACGAGCTCCTCGGCGCCCCGGACGCGGGCGACCTCCTCGCCGAGGGGCTCGACGCGCTGGGAATCACGCCGGACCTGCCGCAGGCGTGAGGGCGGGGGGCGGGCTCCGCTCGCGCGCTCACCCGCCCAGCATCGCGCCGGCATTCATCACGCCCTCCGGGTCGAAGGCCCGCTTCACCGCCGCGACGAGCGCGAGCCGGGTCGGATCGGTGTAGCGGGCGAGCAGGTCGCGCTTGAACCGGCCGATGCCGTACTCGGCGCTGAAGCTGCCGCCGAGGTCGATCGCGACGGCGTAGAGGTCGTGGGCGATGCCCGCCTCGACGGCGCGCGTGAAGGCGAGCCGGTCCTGGCCCTCCGGCACCACGAGGTTGTAGTGGATGTTACCGTCGCCGACATGTCCGTAGAAGGACAGGCGCACGCCGGGCATCTGCTCCGCCACGATGGCGCCGGCGCGCTCCAGGAAGTCGGTCAGCCGCGAGACCGGCACCGCGATGTCGTGCTTCACCGAGCCGCCGGCGTGCTTCTCGCCCTCGGGGATGGTCTCGCGGATCGCCCACATCGCCCGCCGCTGCGCCTCGGACCGGGCGAGCGCCGCGTCCTCGACGAAGCCCCGCTCCATCAGCCCTTCGAGGGTGCCCATCAGAACCTCGTCGAGGGGGATGCGCGCCGAGGATGCCTGGAGCTCGAGGAGCACGGCGCCGCCCGGGCCCGTCCGCAGGCCGGTATCGGCGCCGCGCATCTCCGCGACGAGGCCGAGCGAGGAGGCCGAGATCAGCTCGAAGGTCGAGACGAGGTCCGCGGTTTCGCGGCGCACGTCGGCGGCGATCTCCGGGATCGGCGCGCCCGCGCCGAGCTGCAGCCAGGCGGTCGCCCGGAAGGCTTGCTCCGGCCACAGCTTCAGGACCACGCCCGTGACGATGCCGAGCGTGCCCTCCGCGCCGATGAAGGCCTGCTTCAGGTCGGTACCGATGTTGTTCTTGCGGAGCGTCCGCATGTCGGAGAACAGCGCGCCGTCCGCCAGCACCGCCTCGAGGCCGAGCACGAGGTCGCGGGTCATGCCGTAGCGCAGCACCTGCAGGCCGCCGGCATTGGTGCCGAGGTTGCCGCCGAGACGGCAGCTGCCCTCCGAGCCGAGGCTCAGGGGCAGCAGGAGCCCGTGCTCGGCCGCCGCCCTCTGGGCCTCGGCCAGGATCACTCCCGCGTCGCAGGCGAGGGTGAAGTTGAGCGGATCGACGGACCGGATCCGGGTCATGCGCTCGAGGCTCACCACGAGCTGGCGCCGGCCGGGCTCGGGCGTCGCGCCCCCGACATAGCCGGTGTTGCCGCCCTGAGGGACGAGCCCGAAGCCGTGGGCGCGGGCGAGCCGAACGAGGCCCTGCACCGCCTCCACGGAACGCGGACGCAGCACCGCCGGCGTCGCGCCGCGCATCAGTTCGCGGTGGTCGAGGCAGTAGGGCGCCGTCATGCCGGGATCCGACAGCACGCCGCCCTCGCCGAGGAGGTCGCGGAAGGGGTCGAGGGCGTCGGATCCGGGCATCGTTGCGCCTCCCTGGCGGGGGTGTCTCGCGCTGCCTTGTACAGGCGTGGGCCGCCCCCGGAAACGGCGGCCTCCGTCCGGCGACGCGCGGCGCGCCTGTCCGCCCGGTCCCGGCGCCTACTGCGCCGGCTTCGGTGCGGGCTCGGGCGCGGGGGCGCCCTCGGGCCGCTTCTCGCCCGCGGGCTGCGCCGCGTCGGCCGGCAGCAGCACGTTCTTGGCGACGTTGCCCTCGGGGCCGTACTCGCCCGCCACCGCGAGGCACGCCTTCTCGCGGTTGAGGGCCATCTGGTTCGACATCAGGGCGAACATGGTCTGGACCTTGTTGCCGAAGGGGCCGCGCGGGCTGACATCCTCCGAGCGGGCGTTCTGCTTGGCCAGGAGCGCCTCGAACTGCTCGGTGCCGATGCGGTAGCCGCACACGTTCGAGGCCGCGAAGATGTAGGCGGCGAATTCGAGCGCCCGCGGCGCCGGCGCATTGCGGATCTGCGCGGAGGCGGGTGCCGCGGCCAGGCCGAGGGCGAGCCCCGCCGCCAGGGCGAGGGGAAGGGGTCGACGCATCCTGAATGTCTCCTCGTCGATCGCGCGGCCTCTCTCGGGATCGATGCGGGCCGCTTGGAACGCCGTGCGAGATAGATCAGGCGGCCGCAGCCACAAAGGGCCGTCCGCCTCGGCGAATTGCCTCAGCGCGGAGCCCCGACTGTTGCGCGGGGCGCGCCCGACGCAACAATCGGCCCCGGATCCCGGGATCCTGTGACGCGCGACGCAAAACTGCGGACATGCAGGTCGCCTAGAGGAGGCGCCGGGGACGGCCCGACGCGGGCCGGGAGGGTTACCATGACGACATGTCTTCATCTGGCGAGCGCCAGCGCCGCGATCGCGGCCGGTCTCGTCCTCGCGATGCCCGGGCCCGGAAGCGCCCCGGCCGCTGCCGCCGCGCCGGTTCTGCTTCCCGCGAGTCCGGCGGGGCCTGCCGGCTTGGACGCGGCCTGCCGGCAGGCCGCGTGGCCCTACGCGGCGGCCGCCTGCGCGGGGACGGGCCCGCGCGCCGTGCGCTTCATCGGCATGGCCGAGACGGCGCCGGCGACAGCCGCGAGCCCGGTGCCCGCGCCCGGCGCCCCGGCCCGGCGGAATCGGTAGATTCCGTACAATTTGACGGGTTCCTTGAGGCCGGGCGCAAGGCGAACCGGCGCAAGCTGCCCCCGATCCGTTCAGGATCCGGACGCCCACCATGTCCCACTTCTCCGAAAACCTGCTCGCCGCCGATCCCGAGGCGCTCCCGCGGCTGCGCACGATCCTCCATGGCGAGGCCGAGCCCGCAGCGCCGCCGCCCGACGCGGCCGAGCGCTTCGGCGTCCGCGCAGCGCCCGGCAAGTCGTCGCGCCGCACGGCGCGCGGACGCAAAGGCTCCGCACAGGGTTCCGAAGGGCCGAAAGGCCGTCTGAGCAAGACCCTCGTGACACCCTGAGCCCGCTGCTGCGGATCCGGCTAAGATTCCGCGCGGGCGGTCCAGATCAGCGGCGCGGACCGGCCCGTTAAAGCGGACCTTGGCCCGCGCTTGCCCGCCCCTGCGAAGAATCTACACTGGCGACGTTGCACGATGGGCGGTAAGCGCCTCTCGCGAAACTCCCGATGCACTGTCGTTGCCGGGACAGGTGAGGCCGGTCGACGGGAGTCTCGTGGGGAGCGCTGATGCGGGTCGGCCGGAAGATACTCCTCGTCGGTGGCGTTCCCATCCTGATCGCGGCCGCGATCGCGGTGGCGGGCTGGCTCCTTCTCGCGCAGGAGGAGCGCGCCCGCGGCGGCGCCGTGCATGCCGGTCAGGTCGACCGCGTGCTGGCGCTCGCCCGCATGGTGCGCGACGACTATGTCGGCGCCCGCGCGGCCGAGCGGGCGGCCCATGCCGAGCGCTTCCTGGCCCTGACCGCCGAGGCGGGGGCGGGCCTCGACGCCCTGAAGTCCTACGTCCGCACCGCCGAGCAGACGGCACGCATCGAATCGGCGCAGGCCGCGCTCAGCCGCTACGTCGCCCGGATGAGGGCCTTCATCGGGGTCACCCGCGACAATGACGGGCTGATCGCCGAGATGGCGACGCGGGCAAGTCGCCTCGTCGAGCTCGCCGACCGGGCCCGCCTGCGCCAGCAGGCCTCGAATGCCGACCTCGTCCGCTCGCTCAGCGAGAAGGTGCAGCGCCTGAGCACCACCCGCGACGTGGTGGCGGGGATCAACGGCCTGCAGGCGATCGCGGCCGAACTCGCCCTCGAGCGGGCCCGCGGCGAGGCCGCCGTCCAGCCGGCCCAGGTCGCGCGGCTGCGCGAGGCCGCCGCGAGCCTCGCGACCGCCCTGCGGGCGCAGGGGCGCAAGCGCGAGGCCGACGAGATCGAGGGGCTCGCCGCCTCCGAGGAGGCGGGGACCGGCGAGGGGCTCGCGGAATGGAGCGAGCGCATCCTCAAGATCGATTCCTCGGGCCAGCGCACCCTGCACGAGGAGGTGGCCCAGCTCCTCACCTACGCAATCGAGGCGAACGAGACCGAGCAGGCGACGCAGAACATCGCGGTGACGACGCTCCGTCTCGGGCAGCGCACCGCTGACGCCCTGGTGCGCCGCGACCCGCCCGGCGCCAGGGCCATGCTGGAGGAGGGCGAGCAGCTCTCGGGCAAGGCGTCGGCGCTGCCGATCTCGCCCCTGATCCAGGCCGAGATGGTCGATGCCATCGACGGCTGGCGCAAGCGGCTGACGACAACCATCGGCGGCCTGGAGCGCCAGACCGAGATGCTCGCCGACATGGACGGGCTCGCCGCCGCGATGAGCGCGAGCGCCCAGAGCCTCAACGACGCCTTCATCGGCGAGGCCGAGCGCTTCGGCGCCTCGATCCGGCAGATCCTGCTCGCGGGCGCGGCGGCGGGCCTTCTCATCGGCACCCTGGTGGCGCTCGCGGTGGCCCGCGCCATCACGACGCCCCTGCGCCAGCTCCAGGGCGACATGATCGCGCTGGCGGCGAACCCCGCGGCCGGGCGTGTGAGCGGGCTGCAGCGCGCCGACGAACTCGGCGACATCGCCCGCGCCACGAACTTCTTCGTCACCGAGATCGCCCGGCGCGAGCAGGCGCTCCGGCGCGCCAAGGACCAGGCGGACGCCGCTCTCCTCGACCTGCGCCAGGCGCAAGCCGACCTGATCCGGGCCGAGAAGCTCGCCTCGCTCGGCCAGCTCGTGGCCGGCGTCGCCCACGAGATCAACACGCCCCTCGGCCTCGCGCTCACGACCGCCACGGTGGTGCGGGACGAGACCCGGGGCTTCCAGGCGACGCTGGCGGAGGGCCAGCTCTCGCGCTCGCGCCTGACCCACTACGTCGAGCGCGTGCAGGAGGGGGCGGCCCTGCTCTGCACCAACCTGGCCCGCGCCGCCGACCTCGTCCATGGCTTCAAGCAGGTCGCCGTCGACCGGGTCAGCGACGAGCAGCGCCGCTTCGCCCTCGACATCTGGCTCGACGAGCTGCTGGCGAGCCTCAAGCCCCTGCTGCGCCAGGGCGGGCACGCGGTCACGCGCGACTGCCCGCCGCTCACCGTCGACACGAATCCCGGCGCGCTCGCGCAGGTGGTGACGAACTGCATCACCAACGCCGTCGTCCACGGCTTCGAGCCCGGCCGGCCGGGGCATATCGGCGTGCGCGTCTCCGAGGCCGGGCCGGGCCTGATCCGCCTCGACATCGCCGATGACGGGCGCGGCATCCCGCCGGAGAACCTGGAACGCATCTTCGACCCGTTCTTCACCACCGCCCGCTCCCGCGGCAGCACGGGCCTCGGCATGCACATCGTCCACAACCTCGTCACGGTGAAGCTCGGCGGACGCATCGCGCTCGCGAGCCGACCCGGAGAGGGCACCCGCGTGCGCATCGAGTTCCCGGCCGCGATCCAGGCGCCCGCGCGCCCAGCATTGAGGGCGGCCAGCTGATGAGCCTGCGGCACTTCCTCCTGGCAGCGCTCTGCCTCGGTCCGCCCGCCTCGGCCGCCGCCGGGACCCTGGTCTTCTGCTCGGAGGGCAACCCGGAATCCCTCGACCCGGCCGTGGTGACGACCACGACCGCCATGAACGTCACCTGGCAGATGTTCAACACGCTCGTGGAATTCGCGCCCGGCACGACGGAGATCCGGCCCGGCCTCGCCGAATCCTGGCGGGTGTCGGCGGACGGGCGGACCTACGATTTCACCCTGCGCGAGGGCGTTCGCTTCCACGCCAACGCGCGCTTCCGTCCGACCCGGCCGCTCAACGCCGACGACGTGCTGTTCTCCTTCCTGCGCCAGTGGAAGCCGGACCACCCGTTCCACGCCCTGAAGAACGGCAGCTTCGCCTACTTCCGCGATCTCGGCCTCGCGGACCTGATCGAGGGCATCGAGGCGCCCGATCCCCGCACCGTGCGCTTCCGCCTGAAGGAGGCGGACGCCACCTTCCTGCCGAACCTTGCCCAGGCCTTCGCGTCGATCCACTCGGCGGAATATGCCGCGAGCCTCGCGGCGGCAGACGCCCGCGACGCGCTGGAGCGCGAGCCGATCGGGACCGGTCCCTTCGCCTTCGCGGGCTACCGGCCCGACATCGCCGTGCGCTACCGCGCCTTCCCCGACTACTGGCGCGCGCCCGAGGCCGGGGAGCCGGGCCTCGCGCCGATCGACGGCCTCGTCTTCTCGATCACCCCGAACCCGGCGGTGCGGCTCGCCAAGCTCAAGGCCGGCGAGTGCCACGTCCTGGCCTTCCCGGCGCCCAGCGACCTCGCGGGCATCGCGGCCGACCCGAACCTCGTCCTGATGTCGAAGGCGGAGCTGAACGTCTCCTACCTCGCCCTCAACACGCGCAAGGCCCCGTTCGACGACGTGCGGGTGCGCCGCGCCATCAACCTCGCCATCGACCGGCGCGCCATCGTCGAGGGCGCCTACGGGGCGGCCGGCATCGTGGCGCGGGGCCCGCTGCCGCCGGGCCTGTGGGCCACCGACGCGGACCTGCCCGAGATCGCCTTCGACCGCGCCGAGGCCCAGCGCCTGCTCGCGGAGGCCGGCCACGCGGAGGGGTTCGAGACCGACCTCTGGTACCCGCCGGTGAGCCGGCCCTACAACCCGGACGGGCGGCGCGTCGCCGATATGATCCGCGCGGATCTCGCCCGAATCGGCATTCGGGCCCGGCTCGTGACGGAGCCCTGGAGCGCCTACCGGGCGGCACTCTACGGGGGCCAGCCGCGGACGATGCTGTACGGCTGGACGAGCGACAACGGCGATCCGGACAATTTCATGAACGTGCTGCTCGGCTGCAAGGCCGCCGAGCCCGGAGGCGCCAACCTCGCCCGCTGGTGCGACCCGGACTATGACGCCCTGATCCAGGCCGCCCGCCGCACCACCGACACGCCCGCCCGCCTGGACCTCTACGCGCGCGGGCAGGAGATCGTGCGGCGCGAGGCGCCCTGGGTGCCGCTCGCCCACACCGTGGTCCACATGGCGCTGCGCCGCGGCGTCGCGGGCTTCCGCATGGACCCGCTCGGGCGCCATCTCTTCGACGGCGTGGCCCTGCGGGGCGAGACGTCCCGCTAACGTTTCCCTGCTAGGGTCGGCCCGGTTCCGCTCCGGCCAAAGGAGCGCCGAGCCCGTTCCATGCCGATGCGACCGGGGACCCCATGACGATCGAAGGCCAAGCCCGCACCGCCGCCCAGGCGCTCGTGGATCAGCTCAGGGCGAACGGGGTCGCCCACGTCTTCACGGTGCCGGGCGAGAGCTTCCTGCCCGTGCTCGACGCGCTCTACGAATCCGGCATCGCGGTGACCACCTGCCGCCAGGAGGGCGGGGCCGCCATGATGGCGGAGGCCCACGGCAAGGCCACGGGCCGGCCGGGCATCTGCTTCGTCACCCGCGGACCCGGCGCCACCAACGCGTCGGCCGGCATCCACATCGCCCAGCAGGATTCCTCGCCGATGATCATGTTCGTCGGCCAGGTCGAGCGCGGCCAGCGCGATCGCGAGGCCTTCCAGGAGCTCGATTACCGCGCCACCTTCGGGCCGCTCGCCAAGTGGGCGACCGAGATCGACCAGGCCGAGCGCGTGCCCGAATACGTCTCGCGCGCCTTCCACACAGCGACCTCCGGCCGGCCCGGCCCCGTCGTGATGGCGCTGCCCAAGGACATGCTGAAGGAGTCGGTCACCGCGCCGCTGGCGGCGCCCTGGCAGCCGGTCGAGGCGGCGCCCGGCGCCGACGAGCTCGCGCGCCTCGCGCGGCTCCTGGCCGAGGCGAGGCGCCCGTTCCTGCTCCTCGGCGGCAGCCGCTGGACCGAGGCGGCGCATGCCGACATCCACGCCTTCGCGGACCGTTTCGACCTGCCGGTGGCCACAAGCTATCGCCGGCTGCCGCTGTTCGACCCCCTGCACCCGGCCTATGCGGGCGATCTCGGCCTCGGCGCGAACCCGAAGCTCGTGGCGCGGGCGAAGGCGTCCGACCTGCTGATCGTGCTCGGCGGGCGCCTCGGCGAGATCCCGAGCCAGGGCTACGCGGTCCTCGACATCCCGAACCCGGGCCCGCGCCTCGTCCACATCCATCCCGGGCCGGAGGAGCTCGGCCGCGTCTACGTCCCGCACCTCGCCATCAACGCGGCGCCCGCCCGCATGGCGGCGGCGCTCGCCGCGCTCGAGGCGCCCGCCCGCATTCCCTGGGCGGAGGAGACGCGGGCGGCGCATGCCGCGTATCTCGACTGGAGCGAACTCGCCACCCCCCAGCCCGGCGGCGTCAATCTCGGGGCCGTGATGGTGCACCTGCGCGAGGCGCTGCCCGAGGACGCCATCCTGTGCAACGGGGCCGGCAACTACGCGGCCTGGATCCACCGCTTCTACCGCTTCCGGCGCCTCGGCTCCCACGTCGCCCCGACCTCGGGCTCGATGGGCTACGGCGTGCCGGCGGCGGTCGGGATCAAGCGCCTCTACCCCGAGCGCACCGTGATCTCGCTCAACGGCGACGGCGACTTCCTGATGAACGGCCAGGAATTCGCGACCGCCGTGCAGCACGACCTGCCGATCATCTGCATCGTCTGCGACAATGCGAGCTACGGCACGATCCGCATGCACCAGGAGCGCGACTTCCCGGGCCGGGTCTCCGCGACGGACTTGCGGAATCCGGACTTCGCCGCCTATGCCCGCGCCTTCGGGGGCTTCGGCGTCACCGTCGAGGCGACCGGCGACTTCCCGGCGGCCCTCGAGGCGGCCCGCGCCTCGGGCCAGCCCGCGATCATCCACCTGAAGATCGCCACCGACGCGATCTCGCCCGGGATGACGCTGAGCCGGATCCGCGAGGGAGCCCTCAAGGGGCTCTGAGGCCGTCGCCCAGCTGGGCGGCCGGCTCACCGGGGCCGCGCGCCACGGCCGCGACGATCGCCCGGGCGATCTCGCCCGGGGTGCCGGTCAGGTCGACCGGCCCGTCGAACGCGATCGCGTTCTCGGGCATGCCCCGCCAGGGCAAGACGCTCGGCGTCAGCACCATGGTGATCCCGCCGGCCCGATGGATCGCCGAGAGGCCGCGCGCGCCGTCGTCGAGCGCGCCGGACAGGATCACCCCGATGATGCGCTTGCCCCCGTGCGCGGCCACCGAGTGGAAGAGCAGGTCGACGGTGCGGTTGCGATAGCGGCCCGTCGGATCGTCGATCAGCTTCCCGAAGGTCCGCTCCGTCAGGGTGAGGTGATCGTCCGGCTCGCCGATATAGACGGTTCCGGGCTCGAAGCGCTCGCCCTGCAGGGCGATGGCGACGGGCAAGCGCGAGGCTCGGCCGAGAACCGCGTGCAGCTCGCTGAGGCAATCCACCGGACGGTGCAGCACGATCAGCACGACGGCGCCGAAGTTCGGCGGCAATTCGTGCAGGAGCGTCATCAGGTCATCGAGGCCTTCGCCGCCCGATGCTCCGACCGCCACGAACCAGGGGGTCACGGCTTCCATCGGCACAGCATAGCACGGGTCGCGGCCGGCCATGAGGATTGGCTACGCGTCAGCGACGCGCCCGCGGGGGGCAGGTCTGGGCGCTGCGGTCGCGTCGCCGCTCCCGACGGGAACTCCGCTCCACCTAACCTGGGTCAATGCCGGGAATCTGCGCATTCGCATAAATCCAGACGATGTACTTTTCCGATTCGGATCTGCTGATCGAGGCGAGCCGCAGGCTGAGGCGTGAGCTTCAGGAGGTGATCCGGCAATCCACGCTTCTCACGCACCTGTCCCGCGAGCAGCGCGGGCGGATGCGGCACAGGAATGTCCTGCTGCCGGGATGCGGGTGGGCTCAATCCGGACCGGGCGACGCGCAGGGCGCCGTGCCGGATCAGCCGTGCGCGAAGTCCCAGTAGAGCTGGCGGGCGCGGCGGAACATCGGTCCCGGCTCGAAGCGCCGGTCGTCGAGGCCCGTGATCGGGGCGAGCTTGGCGAAGTTGCCGGCCGTGAAGACCTCGTCGGCGTTCAGGAAATCCTCGTACGAGAGGGTCGCCTCGACGACGGTCACGCCCGAGCTTCGCAGGAGCGCGATCACCCGCGCCCGCGTGATGCCGGCGAGGAACGTGCCGTTCGGGACCGGCGTGCGGACCACGCCGTCGCGGGCCAGGAAGGCGTTGGCGTTGGCGAATTCCGCGATGTTGCCGAGCCCGTCGCGCATCAGGCAGTTCCCGAAGCCGCGCGCGTGCGCCTCGATGAGCGCGCGGGTGCCGTTCGGGTAGAGGCAGGCCGCCTTGGCGTCGACCGGCGCCGTCTCGATCGACGGCCGCCGGAACGGCGACAGCGTCGCCCGCACGCCGGCGGGCAGCGGCATCGGCGCGTGGTAGAGGCTGAGGCACCAGTTGGTGGAGTCGGGATCGAAGCGCACGCCTCCCGCGAAGCCGTCCTCCGCCCAGTACATCGGACGGATGTAGAGCTCGGCGTCGCGGGGGAAGCGGGCGAGGCCTTCCTGCACCAGTTCCCGCCACCGCCCCTCGCTCACCTTCGGCCTGAGGCCGAGCGCCGCCGCCGAGCGGTTCACCCGCGCGAGGTGCCGGTCGAGGTCGGGCGTGACGCCCTCGAAGGCGCGGGCGCCGTCGAAGACCGTCGAGCCGAGCCACGCGCCATGGGTGCGCGGGCCCATCATCCGCACATTGCCGGGATGCCAGGCGCCCTCGAAGTACGTCCAGGTGTGCTCGGTCTGGGGCATGGTCATGGCCGCGGCTCACGCAACGGGAGGGGACGGGCGGCGCGGATCAGGCGGCTTCGAGGAAGCCCGGCGCGACGGTCTGGCTCGGGCGGCGCGCGAGCGTCCGCTTGATCTTGCCGATCGCCCGCATGGCGAAGCCGACGATCTTCGGCTGGGTGCGGCGGCAGAAGGCGACCTTCCGCACGTAGGTCTCGACGTGCCAGTGGCAGACCGCGCCGCGGGGCAGGAACAGGACGTCGCCGGCCCGGAAGGTCTTCGGCTCCGAATGCCCGTCGCTGATCGTGGCCGAGCCCTCGAGGAAGTAGATCGTCTCGTCGATGTCGTAGATCCATTGGAACCGCCCGGCCGTGCAATCCCATACCAGGGTGCTGGCGAGGCCGTCGGCGCTGCGCGACAGCGTCGCGTTGCGGGCCTGCGGGTTGCCTTCCTGGATCCAGCTCGGCTCGATCGGAGCGGATTTCAGCTCGACCGAGGTGACGGAGGGGATCATCGGGATCGTCGACACAGGCAGTCTCTCTTCGGGGCTGGAGGAATCGAGTGGCGGGATCGAAGTCGTTCCGGTCATTTCACTCAACACACATCAATATCGGTTCGCAAGCCTCGGGTTAAGGCATGCTTAATGCGTAGGAATGACAGCCGTAAGTTTAATTCCGTATGCCGTTGATCGGAGCAGGTGCGGATCTCGTCCATCCGATACAGGTTCGCCCCATTTCGGGACGCCGCCCGCCGCATCCTCTCGCCGAACCGGCGCGGGCAGGGGCCGGGCAGGGGCAGGCCATGAGGCCGGGCATGCGGTCCACCGCGCTTTGTCCCCCGCTCGATTCGGCTTCGATTCACCGAGATGCCGGTCTGTATTTGGTTCACCAATATTCTTTATCGGCTGTATCGCGCCGAGACAGGATGAGGTGGTGCAGGACTTGCGCCGGAGCCGTACGGGCTCTGAGCCTCACGGGAACCACGCCTCATGCGCAGCGAGACGATCGCGGTACACGCCGGCTTCGAGCACGACCCGACGACCCACGCGGTCGCGGTGCCGATCTACCAGAGCGTGGCCTACGCCTTCGACAGCGCCGACCACGGGGCCGCCCTCTTCAATCTGGAGGAGGAGGGCTACCGCTACAGCCGGATCGCCAACCCGACGGTGGCGGTCCTGGAGCGGCGCGTGGCCGAGCTCGAGGGCGGCCACGGCGCCCTGGCCGTCGCCACCGGGCAGGCCGCCCTGCACTACGCCATCGCCACGCTCGCCGACCACGGCGGCAACATCGTCGCGGTTCCCCAGCTCTACGGCACCACCCACACGCTGCTGGCCCACGTGCTGCCGCGCCAGGGCATCGCCTGCCGGTTCGCCGCGAGCGACAGCCCGGAGGACATCGCGCGCCTGATCGATGCCGACACGCGCGCGGTCTACTGCGAATCGATCGGCAACCCGGCCGGCAACATCTGCGATATCGAGGGCCTCGCCCGCGTCGCCCACGCGCACGGCGTCCCCCTCGTCGTCGACAACACGGTGCCGACCCCGATCCTGCTGCGCCCGATCGAGCACGGGGCGGACATCGTCATCGCCTCGCTCACCAAGTTCATGGGCGGGCACGGCACCACGCTCGGCGGCATCATCGTGGATTCGGGGCGCTTCGACTGGACGGCGCAGCCCGAGCGGTTCCCGATGTTCTGCACGCCGGACGCCTCCTATCACGGGCTCGTCTACGCGGAGCATTTCGGGGCCGGCGCCTTCGCGGCGCGCGCCCGCAGCGTCTATCAGCGCACCACCGGCGCCGTGCTCCCGGCGCTCTCCGCCTTCCTGCTGCTGCAGGGCATCGAGACGGTGGCGCTACGCGTCGAGCGGCACGTCGAGAACGGCCGCAAGGTCGCCGAACACCTGCGGGCCCACCCGGACGTCGCCTGGGTGAACTACGCGGGCTTCCCCGACAGCCCCCACCACGCGATGGCGCGGAAATATCTCGGCGGCCAGGGCTCCTCGCTCCTCACCTTCGGAGTGAGGGGCGGGTTCGAGGCCGGCAAGGCCTTCTACGACGCCCTCAGGCTCGTGAAGCGCCTCGTCAACATCGGCGACGCCAAGTCGCTCGCCTGCCATCCGGCCTCGACCACCCACCGGCAGATGAACTCGGAGGAGCAGCGCGTCGCGGGCGTCTACCCGGAGATGATCCGCCTCAGCGTCGGCATCGAGCACATCGACGACATCCGGGACGATCTCGACCAGGCGCTCGCCGCCGCCCGTCCCGCCGCCCTCGCGGCCTGACCCGGCCATCGGGAGAACGGACATGCTGGATACCGGCCCGCAGGAGTTCCGGGCGCTCGGCCTCGAAGGAGCGCCCTGCCCGCCCGTCCCGGCCCCGCTCGCCGGGCCGGGCGCGGCTGCCCTGCGCGTCGGCCTCCTCAACAACATGCCGGACGCAGCCCTGATCCAGACCGAGCGGCAGTTCCGCCGGCTGATCGGGGACGGCGTCGCGCTCAGCCTGTTCTCGCTCGACGGCGTGCCCCGCGGGCCGCTCGCCCGTGCGCATCTCGACCGCCACTACGCCTCGCACCGCACCCTGCCGGAGGCCGGCCTCGACGCCCTCGTGATCACGGGCTCCGAGCCCCGCGCCGCCCGGCTCGACGACGAGCCCTACTATCCCGCCTTCGCCGGTGTGGTGGACTGGGCTGCCCGGCACACCGTCTCCACCCTGTTCTCGTGCCTTGCCGCGCACGCCGCGGTGCTGCATCTCGACGGCATCCTGCGCCGGCCGCTGCCCGCCAAGCATTCGGGCGTCTATCCTTGCGCGCGCATTGCCCCGCATCCGCTCCTGACGGGCCTGGCCGCGATCGTGCCGGTGCCGCACTCGCGCTGGAACGAACTCGCGGAGGCCGATCTCGCGGCGTGCGGCTACACGGTGCTGCGGCGCTCGGAGGCGGTCGGCGTCGACCTGTTCGTGCGGGAGGCAGGCAGCCTGCTGGTGTTCCTGCAGGGCCACCCGGAATACGACGGCGACAGCCTCGCGCGCGAGTACCGCCGCGACGTCGGCCGCTTCCTCGACGGCGCGCGGGAGACATGCCCGCCGCTGCCGGAGCATTCCTTCGGGCCCGCTTCCGCGCGGCGCCTCGAGGCCTTCGCGGATGCGGCGCGGGCGCACCGCGATCCCGGCCTCTACGCCGCCTTCCCGTCCCTCGACGAGGCGCCGCCGCTCCCGCCCGCCTGGCAGGACGCCGCCGCCGGTCTCTTCCGCAACTGGCTCGCGCTGGTGGCGGCCCGCCGCGCCGCGGCGCTGCCGATCCGGGACCGCGCCTGAGGCGCGACGCCCTTCCCCGCACGCTGAGCCCGAGACCCATGCACGCCGCCCCGCTCGCCGCCTCGCCCGCTCCCCCGGAAGCCGGCCCCAGGGCCTCCTCGACCGCCGGCTGGATCGGAGCGCTGGAGCGCACCGCCCGGATCGACGCGGAGCCGGGGCGCATCTTCCCGCGCGTCGTCGACGAGCTCGCGGCCGCCCACGGGAGCGCGCCCGCCCTCATCGGCGAGGACGAGACCCTGAGCCATGCCGATCTCGCCGCGCGCCAGAACCGCTACGCCCGCTGGTCGCTCGCCGAGGGCCTCGCCAAGGGCGACACGGTCGGGCTCCTCATGCGCAACCGTCCGGATTTCGTGGCGATCTGGCTCGGGCTGACCCGGGTCGGCCTGCGCGTCGCCCTCCTCAACACGAACCTGCGGGGCGAGGGCCTCGCCCATTGCATCGACGTGGCGGCGCCCCGCCTCCTCATCGTGGAGACGGCGCTCGCCGACGCTTTCGCGGGGACGCTCGGCCACCTTGCCCGGGCCCCGGCGGTCTGGTGGCAGGGCGAGGGGGCGGATTTCGCCTGCCTGGCGGAGGCCGCGGCCGAGCATGACGGCGCGCCGCTCGGCGCGCACGAGGCGCCGCCGGTCGGCCTCTCGGACGGAGCGCTCCTGATCTACACCTCCGGCACCACGGGCCTGCCCAAGGCCGCCCATGTGAGCCACCATCGCGTGATGATGTGGACCCACTGGTTCGCGGGCCTGATCGGCCCGACGCCCGCGGACCGCATGTACAACTGCCTGCCGCTCTACCACAGCGTCGGCGGCATCGTGGCGACGGGCAGCGTGCTTCTCGGGGGCGGCGCCGTGGTGATCCGGGAGCGGTTCTCGGCGAGCCGGTTCTGGGCGGACGTCGCCGGGACCGGCTGCACCCTGTTCCAGTATATCGGTGAGCTCTGCCGCTACCTGACCCTCGCCCCGCCCGACCCGCGCGAGCGCGCGCATCGCCTGCGCCTCTGCACGGGCAACGGCCTGCGCCCGGACGTGTGGGAGCGCTTCCGGGAGCGCTTCGCGATCCCGAGGATCCTCGAATTCTACGCCGCCACCGAGGGCACCGTCTCGCTCTACAACGTCGACGGCAAGGTCGGCGCCGTCGGCCGGGTGCCGAGCTTCATGGCCCACCGCTCGCCCGCCCTCCTGGTGCGCCACGACGTCGAGACGGGGCTGCCTCTGCGCGACGCCGCCGGGCGCTGCCTGCCGGCGGCGCGCGGCGAGACCGGCGAGCTGCTCGGGCGCCTCTCGGAGAAGGCCGAGCACCGCTTCGAGGGCTACACCGACGCCGCCGAGACCGGCCGCAAGGTGCTGCGGGACGTCCTCAGGCCGGGGGACGCCTACCTGCGCACCGGCGACCTGATGCGCCAGGACAGCCAAGGCTATTTCCACTTCGTCGACCGCATCGGCGACACCTTCCGGTGGAAGGGCGAGAACGTCGCGACGACCGAGGTCGCCGCGGTGCTCGGCCGATGCCCGGGCGTGCGGGAAGCGAGCGTCTACGGCGTCGCGGTGCCGGGCGCGGACGGCCGCGCCGGCATGGCGGCGCTCACCGTCGGGCCCGATTTCGACCTCGCGGGCCTGCACGCGCGGCTCGCCGAGCGGCTGCCCGCCTATGCCCGGCCACTGTTCCTGCGAATCTGTCCCGAAATCGGCGTGACCGAGACCTTCAAGCAGAAGACGGCGGCGCTCGCCGCGCAGGGCTTCGACCCGGACGGGATCGCCGACCCACTCTATCTCGAGGTCGACGGCGCCTACCGGCCCCTCGACCGGGCAACCTTCGCGGCGGTCGCGGCCGGCGCGATCCGACTCTGAGGCCGGATCCCGGTGAGCCCGGCCCGTCGGACCGGCTCACCGAAACTCGGCACGAGCCGCCCGCGCCTCAGGCGGGATGCGCCTGCGCGAAGGCGATGCGTCCCTCGAGCGCCCCGTGCTCCAGATAATGCTGCAGCGGGTCGATGCCGGCCCGCGCCACGTCCGCGTAGGCCGAGAGGTACGCCGCCGCGTCGAACTCCGCCGACGGGTTGCGGCCTTCGCTGAATCCGAACGCCTCGTAGTGCGCCAGCGGGTTCATCCCGGACGCCGCGACGTCGGGATTCGCCGCGAGGTAGCCCGCGGTCGAGAAGAACGGGTTCGGGTCCCGGCCCTCGAGCCAGCCGGACGCCGCGTAATGCGTCTCGGGATCGAGGCGGGCCGCGAACACGTCCGGGTTGGCGGCGTAGTAGAAGACGTCGTCGACGAGCGCGTTGCCGTCACCGAGCACGCCCGAGACGATGCGCAGGATGTCGGCGCCGGTGAGGCTCGCCATCCAGCCCGGGACCGGAACGGCCTGGTTCGGGAAGAGATCCTCCCCGTAGGTGGTGAGCAGGTGGAACTCGGCGGCCGCGGCCGCGAAGGTCGCGAGCGCCGCGGGGCGCAGGGACGGATGGCCGAAGGCGAGCCCCGCCGCGACGATGGGCGCCGCCTCGGCCGGCGTACCGAGATAGCTGACGTCGCCGTAATGCGCGATCTTCGGACTGTAGAGGAAGTTTGTCTCGACGGGCAGCGGGAGACCGTTCGCGTAATTGCCGACCGGGTCGCCGTACTCGACGTAGTTCGTCAGCGGAGTGTCGGCGCCCGGCGGCACGTAATCGGTCGAGATGCCCGGCGTGCCGTAGGTGACGCCAGTGAGCCCGGTCTGGGCCGCAACGTACTCGGCCTCGGCCGCGCCGAGGGAGTGGCCCGTGACGACGATGTTCTCCCGCGGGATGCCCTGCGCGAGCGCCGTCGCGACGACGGACTGGGTGAAGGCGAGCGCGTCCGTGAGGGCGGGCGGCAGCTGCCCGAGATAGAGGGCGACATCTGCCAGGATCTGCGCAACGGCGAATTGGGGCTCGTCCGGCAGGATCGCCAGGTTCGTGCCCTCGAACCCGATCAGCACGGTCCGGTCGGCGCCCGTCCCCTTGACGTAGGCGGCGCCGTAGAAGCCCGTCGCGGCGTGGAATGCGTCGTAGTCGTTCGGAGAGTCGTAGTGATTCGCCGCCACCGGAAAGGGCGCGAGCTCGGCATCGGGCGTGCCGGCCGTCATACCGCTGTTGTAGGCCCAGGCCGACAGGTCGAAGTAGTTCCTCGGTGTCGGCACGGCCATGCTGCGACTCCTCGGGCCGGACCGGCCGGCATCGCGCCGCGCCGGTCGAGAGGCGCCGAGAGTGCGGCCCGAGGCCCGCGCCGATCAATCCTGAAAGCCGGCGCGGAACCGTACTCCGGCCTCGCGGCGTCGTGCTCCGGGACGACGCAGTCGGTCGATGGATTATCCGCGTGTGTCCGACCGGGATTTAATGCACGCCTGCCCGCACCGACTCGACCATCCGCGAGATGGCGTCGACCGAGTAGAAGTTCTTCGGGTTGAGGCAGGCGGGCGGGATCATGATGTCGAACTCGGCCTCGATCGCCAGCATCAGGTTGACGAGGTCGAGCGAGGTGAGCCCGACATCCACCAGCGCGTCCTGGGGCTCGAAGACTGGCTTGATCGCGTGGCGCGCCGCGATCTCCTGCGCCAGGGCCAGTGTCCGATCGGTCACGTCGTTCTGCACAGCGCTCGGCATCGTCAGTCTCGCGATCTCGTGAAGCTTGGGCGGCAAGTCGAGGAGGAAATGGTTAACAACCCAATCCTTGATGTTCTTCAGATAAGTTCACGGGATCGATCGGTCAACGAACTCATGAATTTAACGATATTTGTCGTTAATTCGATCAATCGCCCGAATACGTAGTTTTCTAGAGTTCGCGTAACTCGGCTTTAGGGGGTGCCCGGCCTATGATGGGCCATCGACGGACCCGGCCGAGCGCGGCCCCGGTCCGGGCAGCGGCGCCCTCGACGGCCGCGGACGGCGTTTCGGGAAAGCTCATGACGATTCAGCACAGGCACGGACCCGTGGCGCGCCTCGACGGCGGGGTCGATCTCGCGGCCCGGGCGGCCTCCGCCGCCGCGGTCGCCGCCGCCCACGCGGCCGAGGTCGACCGCGAGGCGCGCTATCCGGCCGAGGCGGTCGAGGCCCTGCGCGCGCAGCGCCTCCTCGGCGCGGCGATCCCGATCGCGTTCGGCGGCGAGGGCGCCTCGATGCAGGCGCTCGCCGAGATCTGCTACGTGCTCGGGCGCGCCTGCGCCTCCACGGCGATGATCTTCGCGATGCACCAGACCAAGGTCGCCTGCCTCGTCCGCCACGGGCGCGGCGAGCCCTGGTGCGAGGGCGCGATGCGCCGCATCGCCGACGCGCAGCTCCTCCTCGCCTCCTCGACCACGGAGGGGCAGGGCGGCGGCAACGTGCGCGCCTCCGCCGCCGCGGTCGAGCCGGATGGCGACCATCTCCGCCTCGAGCGGGCCGCGACCGTGATCTCCTACGGCGCCCAGGCCGACGGGATCGTCACCGTCGCCCGCCGGGCGGCCGATGCGGGCGCCTCGGACCAGGTGCTCTGTGTGCTCCTGAGGGAGGATTACGAGCTGGAGCGCCTGAGCGGCTGGGAGACGCTCGGCATGCGCGGCACCTGCAGCGCCGGCTTCCGGCTGCGCGCCCGCTTCCGGCCCGAGCAGGTCCTGCCTGCCCGCTACGCCGATATCCACGGTCAGACCATGACGCCCGTCTCGCACCTCCTCTGGTCGAGCGCCTGGGCGGGCATCGCGGCCGGCGCGGTGGAGAAGGCACAGGCCTTCACCCGCACGGCGATGCGCGGCGCCGGCGGGCAGGCCCCCCCCGGGGCCCTGCACTATGCCCGCGCGGTGTCGAGCCTGAAGCAGGCCCGCGCCCTGATCGCGCAGGGTCTCGACCGGTTCGAGGCCGCCGCGGATGATCCCGCGTCCCTCGCGGCCCTCGATTTCCAGACCGCGATCACGATGCTCAAGGTCGAGGTCTCCGAGCTCGCCGTCGCGGCGGTGAGCAGCGCGCTGCGCGCCAACGGCCTCGCGGGCTACCGGCAGGACGGCGATTTCAGCGTCGGCCGGGCGCTGCGCGACGTCCTGTCCGCGCCGATCATGATCCACAACGACCGGATCATGGCCAATCTCGCCACCGCCACCCTGATGACCCCCGTCGCCGCCGCTCTGCGCGACTGACCCCCGTTCCTCCAGGAGTCGCCCTCATGAACATGAAGGTCATGGATGTGCCGGCCGCCCCGCCGGCGCAGGATCCCCTCGACGCGCTCTTCGACGCGATGTTCCGGCCGATGAACGCGAACGGCGTCTACGCCCGGACCGGCGCCTACGAGTCGGTGGTCGAGGCGCTCGCCGCCCTGATCTCCTCCCAGCGCGAGGCCGGGACGGAGGTCTTCCGCTTCCCGCCGGTGATGAGCCGGGAGCATCTGGAGCGCCACGGCTATCTCAAGAGCTTCCCGAACCTTCTCGGCTGCGTCTCCTGCCTCGAGGGCAGCGAGGCCGAGATCCGGGCGGCGGCCGACCTCCAGGCCACGGGCGGCGACTGGACCGCGGCGCTCGAGACCGCCGACCTCGTGCTCACGCCGGCCGCCTGCTACCCGGTCTACCCGATCGCGGCCGCGCGCGGGCCGGTGCCGGGCGAGGGCTACCGCTTCGACGTCGCCTGCGACTGCTTCCGCCGCGAGCCCTCCCGGCATCTCGACCGGCTGCAATCCTTCCGGATGCGCGAGTATGTCTGCATCGGCACGCCCGATCAGGTCTCGGCCTTCCGCGAGCGCTGGATCGCCCGCGCCACCGCGCTCGCCGACGCGCTCGGCCTGCCCTACCGGGTCGAGCAGGCGAGTGACCCGTTCTTCGGCCGGGTCGGCCAGATCATGGCCTTCAGCCAACTCGAGCAGTCGCTGAAGTTCGAGCTGCTGATCCCGCTGCGGGGCGAGGCCGCCGGCACTGCCTGCATGAGCTTCAACTACCACCGCGAGCATTTCGGCACGACCTGGGACCTGCGTCATGCCGACGGCGAGCCGGCCCATACGGGCTGCGTCGCCTTCGGCATGGACCGGCTGGCGGTCGCCCTCTTCGCCACCCACGGCGCGCGGATCGCCGACTGGCCCGAACGCGTGCGCGCCGCCCTGCATCTCTGAGGCCGCGGCGCTCTCTCGCCCGCCCGGGCCAGCAGGTTCACGCCTCATCCCCGGTGCCTCGGGCGGCGTCCGATCCGCGCCGCCTCTCACCTCTCCCGTGCGGGAGAGGTCGAGTCCGCTTCACGCGGACCGGGTGAGGAATCAGGTCTCTCCGGCGAGGTCGCCTCCCTCACCCTGTCCCTCTCCCGCACGGGAGAGGGGACCCGCGCTTGATCCGGGAAGGGCAAGCCATCCAGCATCGGCGCCGGTCCGGGGCCGCTCCCGTTCGATGCCGCACCGACCCCTCACGCGAGCCTCCCATGCCCCTCGACCCGCACGCGAAGCGGTTCCTCGACATGATCGCGATGGGCGGCGTCGCGGTGCCGAGCATCCCCGAGCGCCGGGAAGGGCTGCGCAATCTCGCGCGGCTCGCCGCCGCCCGCGGCACGGTGCCGGCCGAGACCCGCGAGCTGATCTTGCCGGGCCCCGGCGGCCCGCTGCGCGCCCGGCTCTACGCGCCCGCGGGTGCGGACAGCGCGATCCGGCCCGGGCTCGCCTTCTTCCACGGCGGCGGCTTCGTGGCGGGCGATCTCGACACCCATGACGGGATCTGCCGGACGCTCTGCGCAGCGAGCGGCTGCCGCGTCGTCTCGGTCGCCTACCGCCTCGCCCCCGAGCACCCCTTCCCGGCCGCGATCGAGGATGCGCGCGCGGCCTTCGCGTGGGTCGCCGCGCGGGCGGGCGACCTCTCCATCGACCCTGCGCGCCTCGCGATCGGCGGCGATTCGGCCGGCGCCGGGCTCGCGGCCGTGGTTTGCCAGGAGATGCGGGGCGCCCGCATCGCCGCGCAGCTCCTGCTCTGCCCCGTCCTCGACCTGATCGGGGAGGGGGAATCGCGCCGCGACTTCGCCCAGGGCTACTTCCTCGACGCCGCGACGATCGCCCGCGACATCGAGGCCCTCGGCCTCGGCGGGCACGATCCGGCGGACCCGCGCCTGTCCCCGCTCCGCAGCCCGGACCTCGCCGGATTGCCGTCCGCGCTGATACACACCGCCGCGTTCGACATCGTGCGCGACGACGGCAGGACCTACGCGGCGCGCCTCGCCGCGGCGGGCGTGCCCGTCCGCCACGCCTGCCACGCGGGCATGATCCACTACTTCTACGGCCTCGGCGGCCTGATCCCGGCCGGCCGCGCGGCGCTCGAGGGGATCGGACGGGAGCTCGCCGAGCTCCTCGGCTGAGGCCCGGGCCAAGCCCGCGCGGACGTGCTATCCCTCCGGCTCCCGCGGGCCCCGGCCCGCCACCGGAGCCGCCGCATGTCCGCCTCCGCCCTCCCCGCCGTGACCCCCGAGGCCCCGGTCCTCCTGCGGGAGGACGGCGCGGGGATCGCCGTCCTGACGCTGAACCGGGGTCCCGCCCGCAACGCCCTGTCGCTGGCCCTGATGGCGGCCCTGCAGGCGGCGCTCGACGCGATCGCGGCGGATCCGGCCGTGCGGGTCGTGATCCTGAAGGGGGCAGGGCCCGCCTTCTGCGCCGGGCACGACCTCAGGGAGATGCGGGCGAACCCGGGCCGCGAGGCGGTCGAGGCCCTGTTCCGGGCCTGCGCGCGGCTGATGCTGACGATCACCCGCCTGCCCCAGCCCGTGATCGCGCAGGTGCACGGGATCGCCACCGCCGCGGGCTGCCAGCTCGTGGCGACCTGCGACCTCGCGGTCGCGGCCGACGACGCCCGCTTCGCCACGCCCGGCGTCAATATCGGGCTGTTCTGCTCGACCCCGATGGTCGCCCTGTCGCGGGCGGTCCCGCGCAAGGCGGCGCTGGAGATGCTGCTCCTCGGCGAGCCGATCGACGCGAGCGAGGCCCATCGCATCGGCCTCGTCAACCGGGTGGCGGCGGGCGCCGAGCTCGACGGAACGGTCCGGGAGATGGCGCTGCGGATCGCCGCGAAGTCGCCCCGCGTGCTCGCCATCGGCAAGGAGGCCTTCGCGCGGCAGGGCGAGCTCGCGCTGGAGCAGGCCTACGCCTACGCGGCCGAGGTGATGACCCGGAACATGATGCTGGCCGATGCCCGCGAGGGCATCGACGCCTTCCTGCAGAAGCGACCGCCGCGCTGGGAGCCGTGAGACCGCACCAAAGATCCTGTTTTCTGCGTTTTTGACCGAATCCGTCAAAAACGCAGAAAACAGGATCAATTCAATCAGTTAGATCATTCTGCGAAAAACCGTTGCCACTTTTTCGCAGCATGCCCTAGGCGGTGTTGCCGGCATCCACCGTCAGCACCGTGCCGGTGACGTTGCGCCCGCCCGGCCCGAGCAGGTAATCGACCGCCGCGGCCACGTCCTCGGCCTCGGCCAGGCGGCGGAGCGCCGAGCGGCGCGCGATCCGGTCGCGGTCGGCCTCGCCGAGGCCCGCGGTCATCTCGGTGTCGACGAAGCCCGGCGCCACCGCGTTCACGGTGATGCCGAGATGGCCGACCTCGCGGGCGAGCGACTTGGTGAAGCCGACGAGCGAGGCCTTCGTCGCGGCGTAGACCGAGAGGCCGCTGTAGCCCGTCGCGGCGATGATCGAGGCGAGGTTGACGATGCGCCCGCCCCCGTCCGCCATCATGGCCCGCACCACGAACTTGGTGAGCATGATCGGCGAGAGGGTGTTGAGCCGGACGAGCGCCTCGATATGCGGGTTCTGCATCGTGGCGAGCAGGCCCTCGGTGCCGAGGCCGGCATTGTTGACGAGGCCGTAGAGCTTGCCGAACTCGCGCCGGGTCTCCCGCACGAGGCCGGGCAGCGCCTCGATGTCGGCGAGGTCGGCCGAGCGGAAGCGGATCGAGCCGGTCTCGGCCGCCCGCGCCGCCTCGCTCGCGGCCCGGAGCGCCTCGGTCTCGCGGCGGGCGAGCGCGATGACGTCGAAGCCGGAGGCCGCGAGCCGCGTCGCGATGGCGAGACCGAGGCCGCGGCTGCCGCCGGTGACGAGGACGTTGGGCATCGGGCGCGGGCCTCGCGGGGTCAGGCGGGGCGGCGGGCGAGCTTGCCCGCCGCGGTGACGTCGAGGGCCGGCACGATCTTGAGGAGCGCCGGCACCTTGTGGGCGCTGAGCTCGGCCCGGCAGGTGGCCAGGATCTCCCGTCGGATCTCCTCAGCCGGGCCCGCATCGCCCTCGTTGAGGACGACGCTCGCGGCCACGACCGAGCCGGTGATCGGGTTGCGGCGCGCCTCGACCAGCGACATGCGCACCCGCGCGTGCCGGTTGATGACGGCCTCGACCTCCTCGGGGTGCACCTTGAGGCCGCCGACATTGATGATGCCGCCGCGCCGGCCGACGAAGTGGTAGCGGCCGGCCCGCTCCTCGACCATGTCGCCGGTATCGATGAAGCCGTCGTCGTCCGCGAGTGCGAGCCCCTCCTGGCCGATATAGGCCGAGGCCGTGCGGCGCGAGCGGATGCGGAGCGACCCGTCCACCACCCGCATCTCCACCTCGGCGCCCGTGCGCCCGACGAGCGCGGCCGGGAAGCCCTCGAGCCCGTCCGTCACCTCGAAGCCGACGCCGGCCTCCGTCGAGGCGTAGGCGTGGCCGATCGAGGCGCGCGGATAGGCTTCCTTGAGCCCGTCGAGGACGGCCTGGTCGGCGATCTCGCCGGAGAGGCGGATATAGGCCGGGTCCATCGCGGCCCGCTCCGGGCTCATCAGAACGCGCCGCCAGTGCGAGGGCGTGCCGGAGATACGGGTGACGCCCCGGCGGCCGAGGCGGCGCAGGTGGTCCGAGACCGCCTCGCCCGCGCTCGACAGGACGAGGGAGCCCGTGCCGAGGACCCCGCGCAGGAAGATCTGCAGGCCGCCGTAGCGGCGGATGTCGTAGAAGGTCGCCCAGACCGGCGGAGCCTCGCCCGGGACCGCGGGCCGGATCGCGCCGGTGAGGCCGGAAAAGTCGTGGGCCACGAGCTTCGGCACGCCGGTGGTGCCGGAAGTGAGGAGCAGCCACTCCGTCGCCCGCTCGAATTCGGGCTCGCGGGCGGCCGGCACGGGCGGCCAGAAGCAGTCGATCAACGGCAGCCCGTCGAGACCCGGCAGCGCGCCGCGCGGCCGGTCGCTGAGGACGGCGTCGGCCCGCGCGCGTGCGGCGACGACGCAGAGGTTCTCGGGCGCGAGGTCGGGCGGGCACAGGACCACGGCCTCGGCGAGCCCGTCGAGAGCGATCAGCGCGAGGGCGGCCGTGAACTGGTCGCCCGTCACGAGCATGAGCCGGCGCCCGGCGACGTCGCCGCCGAGGCAGGTCATGTCGAGGAGGTCCGCGAAGGCGATGCTCCGGTCGCGGCCGTGCAGCCACCGCCCGCCGCCCGGGCCCTCCGCCGCCCGCTCCTGCCGGGCGAGGGCGTCCCGCAGCGAGCGGGTCTCAGGCCGCGACATCGACCGTCGCGGCCTCGTAGAGGGCGATGAAGTCGCCGAGCGTGACCGGAAAGACGATCTCGTCGGAGGCCGTGAACGGGTCGACGCCGAGCGCGTCCTCGAGCCGGCTCACCAGGATCGCGAAGCAGAGCGAGTCGAGGCCGGACTCGAGGAGGACCAGCGCGTCCGTCAGGGATGCGAGGGCCTTGTCCTGCTCCTGCGCAACCTGCCGGATGTTCTCGATGACGGTGGTCCGCGTCGACATGACGATATCCTCGAAAATTCTTGTCAAATGACCGTAATGTCGGGGGTCCGCCTCATCAAGCCGATCAAGGGATCATGGTGAAGAGCCGGATATGTTGAGAAATACAGTAAACACTGGGCCGTCCCTCGCGGTGGCGATGCGCCTGCGGCCCTCACCGATCCTTAACCAGCCGGGGCGAAGCTCGATCGTCGAGCGGGCAGGATCACGATGGCGACGCCGAAGCTGCAGCCGGATTGGAAGAGCGAGGCGCCGAATGCGGCTCCGCTGAACGCGAGCGTGCGCCGCCATCTCGGCCGCAGCCTGCAGGCCCATTTTGCCGAGGCGCTCGCCGCGCCGGTCGGCGAGCGCCTTGCCGCCCTGCTCGCCCGGCTCGACCCGCCGCGGCGCTGAGAGCCGCCCGATCCGTCTGCCGCACGGCCCGGCCCGGGGATCACCTCCGGCCGGGCCTCTCGCCGTCCGCTGTGCCCGTGGATCAGTCGAGGGCGACGGCGACGAGGGAGAACAGGCCGGCGAGCATGAGATTGCCGGCGAGCACGAGGGCGATCACGGTCATGGCGGGATGTCTGGCCTGGAAGGTCCTGGAGGTGCGCGATCCGCGCCGCGCCCTTCTAGACGGAAGCGGTGCACAATTCCTCTGATTCCGGCGCCTCTCCTGCCCGAATCCGCGACAAGGTTGACGGCGATGCAAGCGGGACACGCTCGCGGAGCGGCCGCGCCACACCGGCCGTGAAACCGTTCGGAGCGCCGCCGCATCGGAGCGCCGCCGACGCGCTCCGGGCGCGGATCTTGCCTCCCGGCGCGGCTCTGCCACACGGCGCGGCGAGGACGCGACCGTTCTCGTCCCGGGGTCGGCCAGGCCGCGGTGAACGTTCTTCCTAAAGAACGGGGCGGCCACCACTGAATCGTTCTCCCGGGCGCGCATTCAGGAGCCGAAACTTCCTTGAGCTCTGCGTACGTGCGGCGACACTGGCAGCTTCGCCGCCGATCCGGCTCGTTCTGCCGGGCTTGACGCGTCGTCTTGCTTGACAATGTTCTTTAAAAAGAACGACAACGCGACGGCTGGGGCCCGCCGCGGATTCTCCCGGCCGCACCCTTGCGGAGAGACGACGTGAGCCAGACCAACGTGACGCGCTTCCGCCGCCGGCGGACCGGACTTCTCTCGAGCCTCGGTCTCGCCGCCTGCCTCGTGCTCGCCGCCGGGCCGGGCGCGCGCGCTCAGACGGCTCTCCTCAACGTGTCCTACGACCCGACGCGCGAGCTCTACCGCGACATCAACGCGGCCTTCGCGGAGGATTGGAAGGCGAGGACCGGCGAGACCGTGACGGTGCGCGCCTCCCACGGCGGTTCCGGCGCGCAGGCCCGCACGGTGATCGACGGGGTCGACGCCGACGTGGTCACGCTCGGGATCCCGTCGGACATCGACGCCATCGCGCGGCTCACCAAGAAGATCCCGGCCGAGTGGCGCGACAGGCAGCCGAACCAGGGCCTGCCCTACACCTCGACGGTGGTCTTCCTCGTGCGCAAGGGCAACCCGAAGGGCGTCAAGGACTGGGACGACCTCGTGAAGCCCGACGTGAAGGTGATCACCCCGAATCCGAAGACCTCGGCCGGCGGGCGCTGGAACTTCCTGGCCGCCTGGGGCTACGCCTACAACAAGGACAAGGACGCCGAGAAGGCCAACGGCTTCGTCGGCCAGATCTACCGGCAGGTGCCGGTCCTCGACACGGGTGCGCGGGGCTCCACCGTGACCTTCGCCCAGCGCGGCCTGGGGGATGTGCTGCCGACCTGGGAGAACGAGGCCTTCCTGGTCCTGCAGGAATTCGGGGCCGACAAGTTCGACATCGTGGTGCCGCCGAGCTCGATCTACGCCGAGCCGCCGGTGGCGCTCGTCGACGGCAACGTCGACCGCAAGGGCACCCGCAAGCAGGCGGAGGGCTACCTCGCCTTCCTCTACTCGGACAAGGCGCAGGCGATCTTCGCCAAGCATCATTACCGTCCGCTCAAGCGCGAGGCGGCGGCGCCCGCGGATCTCGCTCAGCTCCCGGACGTTAAGCTCTTCAAGATCGAGGATCTTCAAGGCAGCTGGGACGATATCCAGAAGAAGAACTTCGACAACGGCGGCCTGTTCGATCAGCTCAGCCGTGCGGGGCGCTAGGAGCAGGCCATGGTCGATGCGCCGCGCGCCCGACGGCATTTCCGCCGCCCGAGCGTGATCCCGGGCTTCGGGATCACGTTCGGCTACACCCTGACCTGCCTCAGCCTGATCGTGCTGCTGCCGCTCGCCGCCCTGGTGGCGAAGGCGTCCGGCATCGGGCTCTCGGGCATCGTCGCGGTGGCGAGCGACCCGCGCGTCGCGAGCGCGCTGCGCGTCAGCTTCGGAGTCTCGCTCGTGGCCGCGCTGACGGCCTCGGTGTTCGGCTTCGTGGTGGCCTGGGTGCTCACCCGCTACAAGTTCCCGGGCCGCAAGATCGTCGATGCCGTCGTCGACCTGCCCTTCGCGCTGCCGACGGCGGTGGCGGGCATCGCGCTCGCCTCCCTCTACGCGCCGACCGGCCTTGTCGGGGCGCAGCTCGCCCGTCTCGGCATCCAGGCCGCCTACACGCCGCTCGGCATCTACATCGCCATGGTGTTCATCGGCCTGCCCTTCGCGGTGCGCACGGTTCAGCCGCTCATCGCCGAGATCGACCGGGAGGTGGAGGAGGCGTCCGCGACGCTCGGGGCGACGCGCGCGATGACGCTGGTGCGGGTGGTGCTGCCGCCGCTGGTCCCCGCGGTGCTGACGGGCTTCGCGCTCGCCTTCGCGCGGGGCGTCGGGGAGTACGGCTCGATCATCTTCATCGCCGGCAACCTGCCTTACGTCTCCGAGATCGCGCCGCTCCTCATCGTGATCAAGCTCTCGGAGTTCGACTACGCGGGCGCGGCCGCCATCGCCACGATCATGCTGGCGATCTCGTTCCTGACCCTGCTCGCCATCAACCTGATCCAGGCCTGGAGCCGCCGGAGGTTCGGTTATGTCTGACGGATTGGCGGGCACCGCCCTCCCGGCTGCCGGGGCGCCTCCCGCCGAGGCCCGAGCGCGCAGCGTCGTCACGGAGGGCCGCGCGGTGCGCTGGGCCCTGACGAGCCTCGCGGTCGTGTTCCTGGCCCTGTTCCTGGTCCTGCCGCTCTTCACGGTGTTCGCGCAGGCGCTGAGCCGCGGCTGGGGGGCCTATATCGCGGCCTTCCACGAGCCTGACGCCCTCTCGGCGATCCGCCTCACGCTCACGGTCGCGGCGATCGCCGTGCCCTTCAACCTCGTCTTCGGGGTCGCGGCGGCCTGGGCCATCGCCAAGTTCGAGTTCCCCGGCAAGAGCCTGCTCATCACCCTGATCGATTTGCCCTTCTCGGTCTCGCCGGTCGTCTCGGGGATGATCTACGTGCTCATCTTCGGCACGCAGGGCCTGTTCGGCGGCTTCTTCGCCGAGCACGGCATCCAGGTCCTGTTCGCGGTGCCGGGCATCGTGCTGGCCACGATCTTCGTGACCTTTCCGTTCGTGGCCCGCGAGCTGATCCCGCTCATGCAGGAGCAGGGCACCGCGGACGAGGAGGCGGCGCTGACGCTCGGCGCCTCGGGCCTCCACGCCTTCCTGACGGTGACCCTGCCCAATATCCGCTGGGGCCTGCTCTACAGCGTCCTGCTCTGCAATGCCCGCGCGATGGGCGAGTTCGGCGCCGTCTCAGTGGTGTCGGGCCACATCCGGGGCCTCACCAACACGCTCCCGCTCCACGTGGAGATCCTCTACAATGAATACAACTTCGTTGCCGCTTTCGCCGTCGCCTCCCTCCTCGCCGGCCTCGCGCTCGTCACTCTCCTCGTCAAGTCGCTCCTCGAGTGGCGCTACGCCGGCGACCTCGCGGCGGGAGCCCGGCACTAGCGCGGCCGGCTCCACGGCGATCCGGGTCGAGGGCCTGTCGAAGACCTACGACACGGCCGCCGTGCTGCACGACTTCCATCTCGAGGTGCGGGCCGGCGAGCTTCTCGGCCTGCTCGGTCCCTCGGGCTCGGGCAAGACGACGCTCCTGCGCATCATCGCCGGACTCGACTTCCCCGATCGCGGCCGCGTGCTGTTCGGGGGCGACGACGCCACGGGCCTGCCCGTGCAGCAGCGGGCGGTGGGCTTCGTGTTCCAGCACTACGCCCTGTTCAAGCACATGAGTGTCGCCGACAACATCGCCTACGGCCTCAACGCCCGGAAGCGGTCGGAGCGCCCGAGCCGGACCGAGATCCGCCGCCGGGTCGGCGACCTCCTCGACCTGATCAGGCTCTCGGGGTTCGCCGACCGCTACCCGTCGCAGCTCTCCGGCGGCCAGCGCCAGCGCATCGCGCTCGCCCGCGCGCTCGCGGTCGAGCCCCGCGTGCTCCTCCTCGACGAGCCCTTCGGGGCGCTCGACGCCCAGGTCCGCAAGGACCTGCGCCGCTGGCTGCGCGAGATCCACGACCGCACCGGCCAGACCACGATCTTCGTGACCCACGACCAGGACGAGGCGCTGGAGCTGTCCGACCGCGTCGCCGTCCTCGACCGGGGCCGGCTGGAACAGGTCGGCACGCCGGACGAGGTGCAGGACAATCCCGCCTCCGCCACGGTGCTGAAGTTCCTGGGCGACGCCATCGAGCTCGAGGCCCTCGCGGAGGGGGGGCGCGTCCTGGTCGACGGCAAGCCGACCCCCGTCGCCGCCCCCCGCGGCACCGTCGGCCCGGTCAGGCTCTACGTGCGGCCCTGGCAGCTGCAATTCGCGGATCCGGCCGAGTCGCATCTCGGCGGCACCGTGCGGGCCTCGCACCGCAGCCAGGGGCGCCAGCGCATCGACGTGGAGCGGCCGGATGGCCGGGTTCTTGTCGTCGAGGATTTCGATGGCGAGCGCTACGCCTCCGGCCGCAGCGTCGGCCTCAGGATCAACGGGGGCTACGTGTTCGCGTGAGGCCGATCCCGCGCGCTCGTCCCTGCCTTGCGGAGAGCCGGGGACGGCTCGAGCCCGCAAGCGGGAAGAGGCTTGCCGGACCGGGCCGACGCCGCATCATGCCGACCATGAGCGTGAGCCCGACCACCCCCCGCCCCGACATCCTCGCCGCCATCGGCGGCACACCGCTGGTGCGCCTGCGCCGCGCCTCGGAGGAGACCGGCTGCACGATCCTCGGCAAGGCCGAGTTCCTGAATCCCGGCCTGTCCGTGAAGGACCGGGCGGCGCTCGCCATCGTGGAGGACGCGGAGGCGCGCGGGCTGATCCGGCCCGGCGGCACCATCGTGGAGGGCACGGCAGGCAATACCGGCATCGGCCTCGCGCTGGTCGCGAGCGTGCGCGGCTACCGGACCCTCATCGTCATCCCGCAGACCCAGTCCGAGGAGAAGAAGCAGACCCTGCGGCTCGCCGGCGCGCGCCTCGTCGAGGTCCCGGCGGTGC
Organism: Methylobacterium nigriterrae; assembly: GCF_037106235.1. Taxonomy (NCBI): domain Bacteria; kingdom Pseudomonadati; phylum Pseudomonadota; class Alphaproteobacteria; order Hyphomicrobiales; family Methylobacteriaceae; genus Methylobacterium; species Methylobacterium nigriterrae. Next base: position 64,890 of record NZ_JBAWTG010000022.1, read on the forward strand.
CCTTCGCGAACCCGAACAACTACGTCCACGTGGCCCGCCGCCTCGCCGAGCGGCTCGCCGAATCGGACCCGGCGGGCGCCTTCTTCGCCGACCAGTTCGACAACGTCGCCAACCGCCGCGCCCACGCCGAGGGGACCGGCCCCGAGATCCTCGCGGCGACGGGCGGGCGCATCGACGGCTTCGTCTGCGCGGCCGGCACCGGGGGCACGCTGGCGGGCGTCGCCGAGGCCCTGCGCGCCCGCAACCCGGGCGTGCGGATCGCCCTCTCCGACCCGGAGGGCTCGGCGCTTCACGCCTACTACACAACCGGCACCCTCAAGGCGGAGGGCTCCTCGATCACGGAAGGGATCGGCCAGGGCCGGGTGACGGGCAACCTCGCGGGCTTCCGGCCGGACCTCTCCTTCCGCATCCCCGACACCGAGGCCGTCGCGACCGTGTTCGGGCTGATGCGGGAGGAGGGGCTGTCGCTCGGCGGCTCCTCCGGCATCAACGTGGCGGGCGCGGTGCGCCTCGCGCGCGAGCTCGGTCCCGGCCACACCGTCGCGACGATCCTGTGCGACGGCGCGGCGCGCTACGCCTCGAAGCTGTTCAACCCCGCCTTTCTGCGCGAGCGCGGCCTGCCGACGCCCGACTGGCTGGACGCCCCGGCGCCGCCCCTGCCGGACTGGCACGTGTGAGGCCACGGACATATTCCAGCGCCCTCGCGCGCCGAATTTGAACAGAATCGGCTCAGGCGACGTTGGAACCGTCAAGCTCGCGTCCTGCACATCGTTCGGCAGGCCGGCTGGAGACAGCGTTCATGTCCTTGACCACCATCCTGCTCATCATCCTGATCCTGATCGTCCTCGGCGGCGGAAACTTCCTGGGCGGCGGCGCCTATCGCGGCCCGAGCTTCGGGCTCGGCGGCCTCCTCGTCATCATCCTGATCGTGCTCCTCGTGACCGGCCGGCTCTGACCGGTTCCTACCCTCCGCACTGAATGCCGACGACGGCGCCGGCGAGCGGCGCCGCCACGGCGCCGAGGCTCGCGGGCGCGCCCGGGCGCGGCGGGCCGGCCTTGATCCCGTTCTCCGACAGGAAGGCTGCCACGGCCGTGCCCGGCACGAGGGCGTGGCTCGCCGGCGGCATCACCCCGGCGATGAGCCGGGGCGCGGCGGGAAAGCGCGCGACGAGGCCGGCGAGCGCCCCTGAACGGTCGAGCACCGGCGCGCCCGCGGCGCCCGGCTGCAGCGGCGCGAAGACGCCGCCGGCCGGGGCGCCGGAGCCCGGCGCGACCGAGACGCCGCCCGGACCGGCCGCCACCGCCACGAGGGCCTCGCCTTCCGCGACCGGGTCCGCGCGGGGGCTCGGCGGAGCCGCTGTGGCCGGGGCGCTGGCTTCGAGCAGGGCGAGGCCGCGGCCGGGATCGGCCTTCAGGATCCGGGCGGCCGCGCCTTCGATCCGGAGCGCCGCGCACGCCTCGAGCGCTGCCGCGGCGGTCAGAATGCGGCCCGGCCCGACGGCGAGGCCGGTGGCGGCGGGGCCCGTGGGCGCTGCCACCGGCGGCGGCGCGGCGCCTGCCGGAGGTGCGGCGGCCGCGCCGGCACCAGGCCCCGGGAAGGGCACGAAGCTGTTGGCGATCGCGATGACGAGCCGGTCCACCTCGCCCGCGAGCGCCCGTTCGTAGCCGAGCGCGAAGCCCCGGACGCCCTCGGGGCCGGCGGCGTAGCGGGTGTAGGACTTGCCGGTGCCGGTCTCTCCCGTGACCACGATGAAATCCGGCCGCTTCAGCGAGTAGGTGATCTTGCGGTCGTTGAGCGGCGCCGTCGCACGCTCGAACAGGGCGTCGAGGTCGGTCCCGCCGGGCGGGAAGGAGCGGCTCTCCAGGGTGACGCGCCCGTCCTGGCTCTGCCAGCGCGTGCCGCCGCGGATCGGGGCCCGCTTGGTCAGGAGACGCTCCGGCACGCCGAGGACGGCGCCGCTCGCGGCGTCGGGCTGCACCGCGAAGCGGGCGGATCTCCGCGCCGCCTCGCCCGCGGCCAGGATCGCGGCGCGCAGCCGCGGGTCGAGCGGATCGGCCGCGGGCGTGGCTGAGCGGGCCCGGAAGGCGTTCAGGGCCTCGAAGGTGCGCCGGCCGAACGTGCCCGCCACCACGCTGTTGTAGTCGCCCGTCCAGGTCAGGGCGTCCTGCAGCGCCCTGCGCTCGGCCTCCGGAAGGGCTTCGTAGGCGGCCTTCGCCGAATCGAAGGCCCGGTCGGGCGCGGGCGCGGCCGGCGCGGGCGGCTTCGGCCGCGGGGATGCCGCGGGCGCCTGCGCCTCGGCGCGGTCCGTCGCCCACAGGGTTGCCGCCAGTCCGGTCGCCAGTCCGGCCACCAACCCGAAGCGCGCGCGCCGCACCATCCCGCCTGTCCCCCGCCCTGCCGCCGAAGGTGGCAGAGCTGCCAGCCGATGGCCAGCGAGGGGGAACCGCCATTGCGGCGCCCGCGGCAAGTGCTACGCTCCTCGCTGCAAGGCGCAGCCCCGAGATGTCGCCGCCCGCGCGGCCCGGCCCGGGGGCGTCGCGTCGCGGGACGGGGCGGGTCATGGCGGGATCATCGGGGATCGGGCGCCGGTTCGGCCGCCTCGCGGCGGCGTGGCTCTGGGCCGCCGCCCTGGCGCTGCCCGGCACGCTCCCGGCCCTCGCACAGGCACCGCAGACCCCCGCGACCCGGACTGCCCCGAAGCCGCCGGCGCCGGCCCCGAAGAAGAGCTTCGTGCGCGAGGGCCTCGCCAGCGCGGGCGTGCGGCTCGAGACCGCCCTCAGGTCCGAATCGCCCGGCCCCCTGAAGCCCGCCGCGCAGTCGCGTGCGGCGGGCGAGGCGCTCGTCGAGGCCGAGAAGGCCGGCGATGCGCTCGCGCCGCTCGCGGCCGCCGTGGCGGCCGATCCGGGCGACCCGCAGAACTGGCTCGCCTATGCGCGGGCGGCCGACGCGGCCGGGAGCGACGAGGCGAAGGGCGACTATGCGAGTCGTGCGCGCCTGCGCGGGCGGGCGCTCGCGGCCGCCTACCAGGCCTACTGGCGCGCGCGGTCCGCGCCCGACGAGGCCGAGGCGCTGGCCTTTCTCGGCGAGGTCCATGCGGGCCAGTCGGAATGGCGACCGGCGCTCGAGGCCTATCGGGCGAGCCTCGCCCTCGACGATTCGGCCGAGGTGCGCGAGGCCTACGAGGCCCTGCGCGCCGAGCACGGCTTCCGCATCCTCGACTACAAGGTCGACGCGGATGCGGCCTCGCCGCGGCTCTGCTTCCAGTTCTCGGAGAGCCTCGCGCCGAAGACCGATTTCGCGCCCTTCGTGGCGGTCTCGGGCGGCGCGAACGCCGCCGTCACGGCCGAGGGGAGCCAGATCTGCGTCGACGGGCTTCGGCACGGCAGCCGCTACGCCGTCGTGGTGCGCGAGGGCCTGCCCTCCGGCGTCGGCGAGACCCTGCTGAAATCGGCTGATTACGAGGTCTATATCCGCGACCGCGCCCCCCAAGTGCGCTTCACCGGCCGCAACTACGTGCTGCCGCGCACCGGCCAGGCCGGATTGCCTCTCGTCTCGGTGAATGCCCCGAAGCTCGACGTCGAGATCCTGCGCATCGGCGACCGCGGCCTCCTGCCCTCGCTGCGCTCGGAAGAGTTCCTGAGCCAGCTCAGCGGCTCGACCGCCCGGACCATCGCCGAGCAGAAGGGGCAGCGGGTCTGGAAGGGCAGCCTCGACACCGCCAAGGCCGAGCTGAACCAGGAGGTCGTCACCGCCTTCCCAGTCCTGCAGGCGGTGGGCACGCTCGAGCCCGGCCTCTACATCCTGACGGCGCGCCCGAGCGGCACCGCCTCGCCCTCCGACGAGGAGTCCGGCGGCTACGAGCAGCAGGCGACGCAGTGGTTCGTGGTCTCCGATCTCGGGCTCACCGCCTTCAAGGGCCGCGACGGCGTCCACGTCTTCGCCCGCTCGCTGGCGAGCGCGGCCGCGGTGCCGGGCGCCGAGATCCGGCTGATTGCCCGCAACAACGAGGTGCTGGCCACGCGGCGGACCGACGCGCAGGGCCACGCCGCCTTCGATCCGGGCCTGTCGCGCGGTGAGGGGGGCATCGCGCCGGGCCTCGTCGTGGCGCAGCTCGGCGACGATTACGGCTTCCTCGACCTCGCCCAGTCGGCCTTCGACCTCACCGACCGCGGCGTGAGGGGGCGGCCGGCGCCGGGGCCCGTCGACGCCTACCTGTTCCCCGAGCGCGGCGTCTACCGCTCCGGCGAGACCGTGCAGATCACCGCGCTCCTGCGGGACGCCAAGGGCGCCGCCGTGCCGGACCTCCCCCTCACCCTCGTGGTGAAGCGCCCGGACGGGGTCGAGTACCGGCGCGTGCCGCTGCCCGACCAGGGGCTCGGCGGGCGGGCCCTGCCACTCGCCCTGCTGCCCGGCGCCCAGCACGGCACCTGGCGGGTCTACGCCCACACCGACCCGAAGGCGCCCGCCATCGGCGAGACGAGCTTCCTCGTGGAGGATTACGTCCCCGAGCGGCTGGAGGTCGGCCTGACCCCGAGGACGCCGGCCCTGCGCAGAGGCGAGCCGGCCCGGATCGAGGTCGCGGCCCGCTACCTCTACGGCGCCCCGGGCGCGGGGCTCGACGTGTCGGGCAGCGTCGTCGTGCAGGCGGCGGCCGGCAGCGGCGTCAAGGGGCTCGAGGGCTTCTCGGTCGGCCTCGACGACGAGGCGGTCGAGGCCACCACGCAGGAGATCGAGGAGAAGGCGGTCACCGATTCCTCCGGCAACGCCGCCCTGACCGTGCCGGTCCAGGCGCTCGCGAGCCCCCGCCCCACCGAGGCGCGCATCACCCTGCAGGTCGGCGAGCCCGGCGGGCGGGCGCTGAGCCGCAGCCTCACCCTGCCGATCCTGCCTGACGCGCCGGTGCTTGCCATCCGCAAGGGCTTCAAGGGCGACCTGCAGGAGGGCGGCACCGCCGCCTTCGACCTCGTCCTGGCCGCTCCCGACGGGCGGCGCCTGCCGGCCTCCGGCGTGACCTGGACCCTCTCGCGCCTGGAGCAGACCTACCAATGGTACCGGGCGGACGGGCGCTGGTCCTTCGAGCCGGTGAAGGCGGTCCGCCGGGTCGCGGACGGCCGCCTCGAGATCGGGGCGGACGCGCCCGCGCGCCTCGCCGCCCCGGTCACCTTCGGCCGCTACCGGCTGGAGGCGGGCCTGCCCGGCCAGCCGGGGGCCGCGGCGAGCGTCACCTTCTCGGTCGGCTGGACCGGCGGCGAGACGGCGGACGTGCCGGATCTGCTCGACCTCACTCTCGACAAGGCGGCCTATGCCGGGGGCGAGACCCTGCGGGCGCGCATCGCCCCGAAATTCAGGGGCACGGCGACGCTCGCTGTGGTCAGCGACCGCGTCCACGACATCCTCGACGTCGCGGTGCCCGAGGGCGGCACCGTCGTGAGCCTCCCGGTCAAGCCCGAATGGGGGGCGGGGGCCTATCTCGTGGCGAGCGCCTACCGGCCCCTCGACCAGGCGGCCCGGCGCCTGCCGGGGCGGGCGCTAGGTCTCGCCTGGTTCTCGGTCGATGCGGACAAGCGCGGCCTGCCGGTCGCGATCGACGCGCCGGCCAAGGTCCGGCCCCGGCAGGACCTCACCCTGCCGGTGCGCGTCGGCGGCCTCGCGCCGGGCGCTGAGGCGCGGGTCACCGTCGCGCTCGTCGATGTCGGCATCCTCAACCTCACCCGCTACGAGGCGCCGAACCCCTTCGCGCATTTCTTCGGCCAGAAGGCGCTGGGCCCCGAGATCCGCGACCTCTACGGCTATCTGATCGACGGCATGCAGGGCACGCTCGGCGCGATCCGCTCGGGCGGCGACGGCGGCGCGGCGGAGCTCGCCGACTCGCCCCCGACCCAGGCGCCGCTCGCCCTCTATTCCGGCATCGTGACGGTCGGGCCGGAAGGCACCGCGCAGGTCACCCTGCCGCTGCCCGCCTTCAACGGCACCGGCCGCGCCATGGTGACGGCCTGGGACGGCACGCGGGTGGGCCAGGCCCACGCCGACATCGTCATCCGCGACCCCGTGGTGCTCACCGGCACGCTGCCGCGCTTCCTCAATGTCGGCGACCGCTCGCGCCTGTTCGTGGCCCTCGACAACGTCGAGGGGCAGCCGGGCGAGTACACGGTGGACCTCGACCTCGCCGGGCCCGTCCTCGTCGGGGCGGAGGCGGTGCACAGGGTGCTGAGGCTTGAGGCCGGCGCCAAGGGCCAGTTCGTCATCCCGATCACGGCCGCCGGCCCGGGGACCGCGCGGGTCGACGTGACCCTGTCGGGGCCGGGCCTGCCCGGCGGCGTCGGCCAGAGCTTCGCGCTTCCCGTCTCGCCCGGCACCGGCACCCTCGTGCGGCGCACGGTCCGTCCGCTCGAGCCGGGCGCCGCCCTGACGCTGACGCGCGACCTGCTCGCCGACATCCTGCCGGGCACCGGTTCCGTCTCCGTCTGGGCCGGCCCGCTGCCCGGCCTCGACGTGCCGGCGCTGCTCCAGGCCCTCGACCGCTACCCCTACGGCTGCTCGGAGCAGATCGTCAGCCGCGCGATGCCGCTCCTCTACGTCAACCGCCTCGCTGCCATGGACAAGCTCGCCCTCGACGACAAGAGCGACGCGCGCATCCGCGAGGCGATCGAGCGGGTGCTCGCCCGCCAGGATTCGGGGGGCGATTTCGGCCTCTGGTCGGTCGGCGGCTCGAGCGACCTCTGGCTCAACGCCTACGTCACCGACTTCCTCACCCGCGCCCGCGAGCGCGGATTCGCGGTGCCCCAGGCCGCCTTCGGAAGCGCGCTTGACCGCCTGCGCAACGCGGTGGCCAACGCCACGGAGGTGCGCGAGGGCGGCATGGACCTCGCCTACGCGGCCTATGTCCTCGCCCGCAACGGGCGGCCCGTGATGGGGGACCTGCGCTACCTCGCCGATACCAGGCTCGGCGACTTCTCGACGGCTCTGGGGCGCGGCCAGATCGCGGCGGCGCTCGCCCTGCTCGGCGACCGCGCCCGCGCGCAGAAAGCCTTCGATTCGGCGCTCGCCGCCCTCATGGCCGGGACCGACCGGCAGGTCTACCGGGCCGATTACGGCTCGCGCCTGCGCGACGGGGCCGGGCTGCTGGCGCTCGCCGCCGAGACCGGCCTGACCCGCGAGGCGCTCCAGCCCGTCGGCGCGGTGCTGGCCGAGGAGCAGGCGAGCGGGCGTCCGACGAGCACGCAGGAGAGCGCCTGGATGGTGCTTGCCGCCGAGGGGCTGACCCGCGAGGCCGAGGCGCTCGCCCTCTCGGTCGACGGGACGCGCCAGGCCGGCGCGCTCGCCCGCACCTACCGGGGCGCGGCCCTCGAGGCGAGCCCGGTCACGGTCGCCAACGAGGGCCGCGCCCCCGTCCAGGCGGTCGTCAGCATCGGCGGCAACCCGATCGCGCCGGAGCCCGCCGAGGCGCGGGGCTACGCACTGGAGCGCAGCTATCACCGTCTCGACGGCACGCCGGTCGACCTGCGCGGGGGCGTGCGCCAGAACGAACGCCTCGTGGTGGTGCTCAAGGTGACGGAGGCCCGCGCCACGGCCGGGCGGCTCCTCCTCGTCGACCGCCTGCCGGCGGGCTTCGAGATCGACAACCCGAAGCTCCTCGACGCGGACGCGCTCGCCGGCCTCGCCTTCGCCCGGAGCGACGTGCAGCCGGTCCATTCCGAGTTCCGCGACGACCGCTTCGTGGCGGCCTACGACCGAACCCCGGAACAGTCGGCCTTCTTCACGGCGGCCTACACGGTGCGGGCGGTCTCGCCCGGCACCTACGTCCATCCCGGCGCCACCATCGAGGACATGTACCGCCCCGACCGCTTCGGCCGCACCGGCTTCGGCTCGGTGGAGGTCGGGGCGGCGCGGTGACACCCGCAGCGCCTTCCCCTCCCCCTTGCGGGGAGGAGCCGGAGGTGGGGGTGCAGAAGGCACCGGGACGCCTCATACTGCCCCACCCCCACCTCCGGCTCCTCCGCACGCAGATCGGACCTGCCCGATCCGGGCGGGCAAGGGCCGAACCCGGTCAAGCCCGAGCTCGGCGGGGGAGGAGAGGCGCCGCCGTCGCGCTGACCCTCGCGGCGTCTCTCTCCCTCATCGCGCTCCTCGCCCTCTGGCGCTTCGTCGGATCCCTCCCGCCCCTCGACCTGACCCAGGCGTCGCTGCGCTCCGTCGTGGTGCTCGACCGGCAGGACAGGCTGCTGCGCCCCTTCGCCACTCCGGACGGGCGCTGGCGCCTGCCGCTCTCGGTCTCGCAGGTCGATCCCCGCATGCTCGCCATGCTGACGGAGTACGAGGACCGGCGCTTCGCCCGCCATCCCGGCATCGACCCGGCCGCGACCCTGCGGGCCGCCTGGCAATGGCTCGCCCACGGGCGCATCGTGTCGGGCGGCTCGACCCTGTCGATGCAGGTGGCCCGCCTCGTCGAGCCGCGGTCCGAGCGCTCGCTATTGGCCAAGCTCCGCCAAATGGTGCGGGCGGTGCAGCTGGAGCGCCGCCTCGGCAAGGCCGGCGTGCTCGACCTCTACCTCGCGCTCGCCCCCTATGGCGGCCCGGTCGAGGGCCTGCGGGCGGCGAGCCTCGCCTATTTCGGGCGCGAGCCGGCCCGCCTGTCGTTTGCCGAGAGCGCGCTCCTCGTGGCGCTGCCGCAGGCGCCGGAGGCGCGCCGGCCGGACCGCTTTCCCGAGGCCGCCCGCCGCGCCCGCGACCGCGTGCTCGACATCGCGGAGGCCCGCGGCGTGATCGGGCCGGCCGAGGCCGAGGCCGCGAAGCGCGAACCCGTCCCGTCTTCGCGAAAACCCTTCCCGATGCTCGCGGCCCACGCGGCCGAGGCGGCGCTCGCGGCCGACGGGCCGGCGCGCGTGCTGCGCCTCACCCTCGACGGACGCCTGCAGGCGAGCCTCGAGGCGCTCGCCGCCGAGCGCGCGGCCGCCGCGGGGCCGGACCTCTCCGCCGCGATCCTGGTCATCGACAACCGCACCGGCGAGGTGCTCGCCCAGGTCGGCAGCGCCGGCTACCTCGATGCCGGCCGGCGCGGGGCCATCGACATGACGGCAGCCGTGCGCTCGCCGGGCTCGGCCTTGAAGCCCTTCATCTACGCGCTCGCCTTCGAGGGCGGCCTCGCCCATCCCGAGACGCTTCTCGACGACCGGCCGGCCCGCTTCTCGGCGACCTACGCGCCCGAGAACTTCGATCTCTCCTACCAGGGCACCGTCACGGCGCGGCGCGCCCTGCAGCTCTCCCTCAACGTGCCGGCAGTCGATCTGCTGGAGGCGGTCGGGCCCGCCCGCTTCGTCGCCCGCCTGCGCGCGGCCGGCGCGTCCATCGCGCTGCCGCGCGATACGGCGCCCGGCCTGCCCGTGGCGCTCGGGGGCCTCGGCATCACGCTCACCGATCTCGCCCGGCTCTATGCCGGGCTGGCGCGCGGCGGACCGGTGCCGGATCTCGTGCGCCGCCGCAGCGCGTCCTCCGAGCCGGCGCCGGAGCGCGGGGCCGTGGCGGAGCCGGTGGCGGCCTGGTACGTCGCCGATATCCTGCGCGGCGCGCCCCCGCCCGAGAACGCGCCGGCCGGCCGCATCGCCTTCAAGACCGGCACCTCGTTCGGCTACCGCGACGCCTGGGCGGTCGGCTTCGACCGCCGCGTCACGATCGCGGCCTGGGTCGGGCGTCCGGATGGGGCGGCGGTGCCGGGCCTCGTCGGGCGGCTTGCTGCGGCCCCGATCCTGTTTGACGCCTTCGCGCGCTACGGCGGCGAGCCCGAGCCGGTGGCGCGGCCGCGCGACGCGCTGGTGACCACCACGGCCGGCCTGCCGCCGCCGCTGCGCCATATCCGCCGGGACCTGCCGAAGACGCTCGCGGGCGCCCTCGTCCAGCCCCTGAAAATCGCCTATCCGCCGGACGGCGCCCGGATCGATCTCGGGCTCGCCGAGCCGGGCCTCTCCGCGAGGCTCGCCCTCAAGGCGCTCGGGGGCGTGCCGCCCCTCACCTGGATGGTCGACAGCCTGCCGGTGGCGCAGGGTCCGCGCCGCCAATCCGCGTGGCGGCCGGAGGGCGCGGGCTTCGCCCGCATCTCGGTGATGGACGCGGCGGGCGCCAGCGACAGCGTGGTGGTGCGGATCGAGTGATCAGGCTGCGGGCGCGGCCCGCTGGGGCTTGGCCGCGGCGGCCTCGATCAGCAGCGCGAGTTCCCGGGCCGCCGCGGCGACGCGCTCGGTGACGCCGGGATCGAGGATCGCGCTCCCCTCGATCTCGCCCGGACCGGCATAGACCGAGGTCGGCGCGATGTGGGCGGCGAAGAAGCCGAAGAGGGGGCGCAGGGAATGCTCGACCACGAGGGCGTGGCGCAGGCCCCCGCCGGTCGCCGTGAGCACCACCGGCTTGCCGGCGAGGGCGGCCGGCTCCACGAAGTCGAGCACGTGCTTGAACAGGCCCGCGTAGGAGCCCTTGTAGACGGGCGTTCCCACGATCAGCGCGTCCGCCCCCTCGATCGCCTCGATCAAGCGGGCGGCCGGCAGCGGCAACGCCTCGCGGGTCGAGACCCCGATGCCGGGGCCGGCATCGACGAGGTCATAGACCCTGAGGTCGATCCGCCGGTGGCGCGCGAGCTCGGCCGCCACTGCCTCCACGAGGCTGCGGGTGCGCGAGGGCCGGTTCGAACTGCCGGAGAAGGCGACGATTCGGGGCAGGGACACGGGCGGGGCCTCCGGTGGACCGTCTCGGCGGATAGGACGCGGCGCGGACGCCCCGAGGGATATCGGCTGATACGGGAACCTAACGCCTGGATTGCAAGGGGCGGACCGGGACGGAATGTCCCATTAAGGGAAAAAAGCGGGTTCCTGAACGAAATCCGGAACATACGCTCTACAGCGCAATCCCGAAAAAGGGTGAACAGGGCCGGAACAGATGTGGCTCTGTAAAACACCTGACCGGCTGTCTATGCCTGCTGAAAACGGAAACGCCGTCGTGGGCGTAGGAGCCCGCAACGGCGCAATCCGAAATGATCCTGCGTTGGGAACCAGCGCCAAGAATAGGGCGGCAGGTGCCTCGCCAGCAAGACATCCGAGTCTTCGGGCGCGATCTGGACGATGCTGCAGCCCGATCCGCAGCCGAGAAGGCGGCCGGCAGGGTCTCCCAGGATCAGTACGTCCACCCCGTGGTCTGGCGTGGTTCTGGCCCGATCCCGTCTCCGAAGTGGATGACGGAGACAGCCACCCTCACGGACGAGAAGACGGAGGACTGGGTCGCCACCGTGTTCAGGTAGGCCTGGGCAGAGCTGCGGCCGAGAGGCGACGAGGAAGCCTGAAGGACTTCGTCGACCTTCTTGAGGGGCTGACAGCAGTCATGGCAAATCAAAAATAACGGAGAATCCCGACGGGGCAAAACCGGCGGCCAACGAGTGCGCCACTACCAATTGTCGTAAGGCCACCGACCCAACCGAACGTACCAGCCCATCAGATTTGTGCTTGAGGGATGTGGGCGGGCTGTCGTTCGTTTCGCGACCCTGCGCCGTCCAGAAGTTTCTGAAGCACGGCATTCGTTGGCTTCTGCGTCTCATCAACGAGCACGAACAGAGCCTGTGCGGTCACCAAGGTATGCGGTGGTGGGTTGCTGTGAGGCAGTCCCTGCGCATCCGCATAGCCGACCGGCGTACCGTAGTTGGCCTCCAAGATTGCCTGAACGATGCTGGACCATGCCAGACCGGAAATTCCGATGTCGAACCGGAGACACTCGTCTCCCTCGCTGGAGAATAGGCGCTCGATGATCCATTCCGTGCCTGGCGCGACAATCGCGCGTACGATCATCTCCGGATAGCCACGCAGCGGCCTAACGATGGCCGAGGCTCCGGCTCGCTTGAGGCGTTCGCGGTTCAGGTCGTCCACACATTCTGCGATGATCCGGGCCGTGATACCGCGCTCCCGGAGCCGGTGAATGATGTCGAAGGTCCGGCTGTCCGAGAGGCGCTCTCCTTCGTTCTCGGCCAGAACGACGAGCACCTGTGCCTGATCCACCCCTGCGGCGTCCAAGGCCGCGGGATCATCGAACCGACCCTTGAGTTGAACGATGAGCGGGTCGTCCTCAAGATCGGGCGGGAGACCGTCCGGGAAGGCTTCGGTCAGGATGAGCGAGGGCACTGTGGCGAAGTGGGCATGCGAGCGATGCAGTTGGTCGAGGAGACGCCGCAGGTAGTCGCCCGGCTCGTCTGCTGGCGCATTCACGAACACGATGTGGTCCCGCATGTCCCATCTCCACTCGCCGCGACGCTTGCGCTCCCGCCGTAGGATCCTGAACTCGAAGAAGGCGCTTGCCGCCTGCGTCAGCAGGAAGATGCCGCTCAGGTAGATCAGCACGATGGTAGAGGCGCGACCGGCTGTCGTTTTCGCCGAGTAGTCGCCGTAGCCCGTCGTCGTGATGGTCGTGAAGGTCAGCCAGATCGCCTCACCGAGGCCCAGGTGCTCGAAGGCCATCATCGAGACGACGTGCAAGCCGATCAGGATCAGCAGGCCGACGAGGGCGAACCGGATCCGATTGCGCAGATCCCGCACGACACTGCGCCGAAACCGGAGGGGCCGAGCGCGGGACCGCTTTAAGCGCACCATGCGGCCGACTGCCTCGATCGCGCAGAGAAGGCTGCCTGTGGCTTTACCGCGGAAGCTGCCAGGGTGCTACCGATTGGTCCGGTGATTGGCGGCATGAGTTAACACTGCCGCTGATGCGCTGCTCTCGCGGCTGAGATGGCGGCGATCCGGCAAGAGCTTGGGTCGGAGGGCACGCAGACGCCGTGGCGGTGAACCGCCCCCACTCGGTGGACGTGGTCCCCACCGGATGGATCCATCCGCCGATGCACCCTGGCGTTAGGACCCCGCACGCTCGCGTTAGGGATCCGTGGTCATCATGGGGGAGGAGATTTTCTTTTCGGAGCGCAGTGGTCCGCCCTCTCGCGCGAATTCAGGCACCCGCGCGTCTGATCAGGGCTAACGATACGAAGCCGCGCGTCGTGCTGCCTGAGCCATCAGGATGAAGTCGCGGGTCGTTGGGTGCTGCTTGCCATCGGCAGCCGCTCGGCGGATCGGATCAGCGTCTTGCGACGGCTCCGAGGTACTCTCTGCCAGGGCCAGCAGGCCCAGACGATACGGCAGGCCCTGCAGCCAGCCGCCCTTCAACAATTCCGTCAGCATCGCAGCCCCCTGCAAATCACCTTGGAAAACCGATGCTGCCATGGCGGCGGGGCAGCGCCCCTCGTCATTTGTTAGGAGGCTGTTACGCGGCTCTGGCCAAGGTGGCCCGCCATGCCGCGCCAACCCATTCTCATCGCGCTGTTTTCTTGGGGTGCTGGCAGCTCTCGTTTTCTTTGCTGCGGGCGAAGGGCTGCACGGGCTTCAGTGGAATAGGAAGCGGAGATCCTATGTCGTGCCGCGCGATGACCGGACCGCACAG
>NZ_JBAWTG010000023.1:0-76605 GCF_037106235.1 Methylobacterium nigriterrae
TGCCATCGCAACCCGCTACGAGAAGACAGCTTCAAGCTTCATGGGCGTTCTCTCGCTCGCAGCCGCTCTGGACTGGCTCAAGAGCTAACAGGCCGTAGAGTATGTTCGCTTCGAACTGGCCCAGGTACCGGACGAATGGCCGGCAAGCACGTTCGACCTGATCCTGCTGTCAGAGGTCGTCTACTACCTGGACGCAGCCGCTGTTGCTCGCTTGGTTTGGCGCGTGCGTTGCAGCCTTCGTCCGCAGGGCGATGTCGTCCTGGTGCATTGGACGGGCGAGACGCACTACCCTCTGACCGGCGACGAGGCAGCGGGGCTGTTCATCGAGCGGTCGAACGAATTTCTATACGTCGTGCATCAGGCGCGATCCGACAAGTATCGCCTTGACGTGCTCCGGACGCGCCAAGTCGAAGCAGCGGTGTGATCGAAGCGGCTCAATCAGGCTCGAGTCTCACGTTCCACCCACGCCAGCCATTCTCGATCCACCATGGTGACAAGGTTCGGCAGGCTTTTTTGCGCCTGCCCTGCGGTATTTACAGACCTTGATCAGGGCCAAGGCGCTTCGCCTCACGGGGGCTTTCTTGGCTCTTGTGCGTGACATCCCGGCACGGGCTGAAATGGTATGGTGACAGGTCGCCATACGAGACCCTGTTGATCTCGCTGTGGAGCCGCTGGAGGGAGATGCCGCGGTCAAGTGAGCCGTCAGCTCTTCGCTCGCGGCCGTAGCGGCGCCCGACCCCACCGCCCGCGTGGCCGGTCAACGCATGATGCACCTCCTCGCTCAAACCCGCTTCGCGGCATGCTCTCTTGAAGGTGTGCCGGAATGAATGAAATGTCTTGGCCGGATGGTCTACGACGTGCGCGCCGAGGTAGCGCCCGAACCACTTCGTCCACGCTTTCGCCTTCGGGTCGATAGGCGGCTCAAATCCCGGCCACAGCGGAGCACCGGCAGCCTGCGTGCTGGCCCGAGCGACTATGACGTCCAGTAGGCCGAGGCCAATTAGCTCCTTATGGATTGGCACGGAGCGCGCCGAGGAGACGGTCTTGAGGTTCTGATCCTCGCCCTCGCTCGTAAAATCGAAATACCAAATCTCGGCCTCACCTTGGCGCACATCACCCACTTTGAGCTGGGCTATCTCTGTTCGGCGGGCTCCGCTGAACAGCGCAATCAACGGGAACCAGAAGGCGGCCTCCCCGCGCCCGCCCTGGGGTCGGGCGTTCTCGGCGAAAACTGGGGATGCGAGCAGGCGCCGCAACTCGTCCATCGTGAAGGGCTCATACGGCTCCTTCTCGGAGTGGGCGATCTCGAAGCGAACATGGAAGGGATTGGACCAGGCCGGGAGGGCCTCAAAGAAGCCGTCCCGCTCGGCTCGGGTCAGGATGCCGCCTAGCAGTGCCAGGATTTTGTTCACCGTCTGCGCATTCCGCTTCGGGAACTTGCTGAGATCCTGCTTCAGGAGGTCAGGCAGGCTCAGCCGATTGAAGCGGTTCGGCAGCGCCTTCGGCAGCTTAGCCAAGGCGTCCCTATACGCGCGCCCATGGGCTTTGGTGATAGCTGTGGCCGGGAGGTCACCGTGAAGCTCGACGAAACGTTGTACAGCCTGACGGGCCTCGGCCGCTGACCCAGATCGCGGTTTTCGCGCTCCGCGTCCTCCGCCCTCAGACCAGCGCTTCAAGGCACCTGTGATTGTCTCGCCTGCAGCCACAACCAGGGGCTGCGGTGCCCGAACGTCGTCGCCTTCCAGCCTCGCCTTGATGCTCGCAAATGCGCTGCGCCGGGCTTTCACAAACCCGAGCTCCAGTTGCCGCCAGGCTGGATCGTCCGGGTGGAGAACAAGGCCCCGCTTCGCGACCGCTCGGTTGACCGCTAACCCGACCGCGTCATCGGGCCGCATCTTGGCGGCCTGGCTGCGCACCTCACGGACGAGGTCAGCGAGCAGGTAGCTGTAGAGGCTTAGGTCATCGTCGGTCATCCCGAGCCCATCGTGGTGCACGCGAGCACCGGGACGAGCCAAGTTGACCCCCAAGCCTGCCTCCCGCAGCGCCTCGTCGCGCCCCAGCAGCTCGATCTCGTGCTCGCGGGCCAGGGCAGCAACCTGGTCAAGGCTGATGCTGGCCGATGGGCCGTCCCGCAGGAAAACGCGGGACCGATCCACAAGTGCGTGCGCCTCAGCAATGTGAGCGAGGGCTCGGCGCTCAGCCGTCCGACCGTCGTTCGTCTGAAGTGAGCGGATCAGCTCGGTCTTGAACCGGCCTGTCCGGGCATTGACGAGGGGCGCGAGGACCTCGGGCCAGAGCGCCGGGACCGGCTTGCCGGTCAGATCATCGGGAAGCGGGAAGCGGAACTCAAAGCGGTTGGCGCGGCGCTGGACGTACTTCATACGGCCCATCGTACTTGGTTCCCGTAGCACGCGAGTGTAGCACGCGCCGCGAAGCAAGCACTTGGAGAACCAACCGTTTCTGAGACTTCAACGCCTTGGCGCCGGACTGGCGCTCCCAAGGGGACTCGAACCCCTGTTTTCGCCGTGAGAGGGCGACGTCCTAGACCGCTAGACGATGGGAGCTTTCCGGTCGGGAGGCGTTCGTATACCGACGTGGCTGCGCGGGGGCAAGGGCCGTGTCGCGCCTTTTTGAGCCTCACGGCACAGCATATCGGGGGCGGCCTTGCAGGGCATGGTGTCGGATCGGGACGAGCGGCGGGCAGTGGTCGCGGCGGAGGGCGGGCCGGCACGCCTCGACAGGGCCCTCGCCCAGGCTTTTCCCGATCTCTCGCGGTCGCGGCTGCAGGATCTGGTGCGGGCGGGCCATGTCAGACGGGACGGTCTGACGGTGCTCGACCCCGCGCTCAAGGTCGGGCAGGGCGCCGTGCTGACGGTCGCCGTTCCGGAGACCGTGCCGGCCGAGCCGGCGGCCGAGCGCCTCACCCTCGTCGTGGTCCATGAGGACGACGATCTCATCGTGATCGACAAGCCGGCCGGCCTCGTCGTGCATCCGGCTCCGGGGCACGAGGGCGGGACGCTGGTGAACGGGCTCATCGCTCATTGCGGCGCAAGCCTCTCGGGGATCGGGGGCGTGCGCCGGCCCGGCATCGTGCACCGCCTCGACAAGGATACGAGCGGCCTGATGGTCGTCGCCAAGAACGACCGGGCGCATCGGGGGCTGACGGCGCAGTTCGCCGATCACGGCCGCAATGGTCCGCTGGAGCGAGCCTATCTCGCCCTGGTCTGGGGCATGCCCGAGCCTCGCACCGGCATCATCGATGCGAATCTCGCCCGCAGTCAGCGCAATCGGGAGAAGATCGCCGTAGTGCGGGTGGGGGAGGGCCGACACGCAGTGACGCATTACCGCGTCGAATCGGCGCTCGGCCCGGAGGTCGCGCTGGTCCGCTGCCGGCTCGAGACGGGTCGGACTCACCAGATCCGCGTCCATCTGAGCCACCGCGGCCATCCTCTCCTCGGAGACGGCGTCTACGGCAGCGCCTTCAAGACCAAGGCCGCACGATTGCCGGAAGGCGCCCGCGCCGCCCTCGGCGCTCTCGGGCGCCAGGCCCTCCACGCCGCGCTCCTCGGCTTCGCGCACCCGCGAACCGGCCAATCCCTGCGCTTCGAGAGCCCGTTGCCGCCCGACATCGACGCGCTGACGAGGTCCCTCGCAGCCGGCGTGTAACCGTCTTGCCGCGCACGCGAAAAGCGACGAGAGCCGGCCTTTGTGACGGTGAGGGCACAGTCAAGCCGGGGCGGTGTCGCGGTGCGCCATCACACCTCGGCCTTCGACCTTTCGTGCCAGGATCGACCAATCGAACCGTTCGCGCGTTGATGACGACGTTCGCGTCGCGGACCGCTACCGGATCGGGGAATTCCTCAGTACAGATGGGGAATCGGACGGCCGGCTCAAGGAGCGGCCCTCCGCGCTTTCGTCCGCCCGTATGGGGGACAGTCCAAGGAGGTATACCATGGCAGGCGCATTGCCCGTGCTCGCCAATGAAGGTGGTCTGTCGCGCTACCTCGATGAGATCCGCAAGTTCCCGATGCTTGAGCCGGCCGAGGAGTTCACCCTCGCCAAGAGTTGGCGGGACGCGGGCGACCGCGAGGCAGCCCACCGGCTCGTCACCTCGCATCTGCGCCTCGTCGCCAAGATCGCCATGGGCTATCGCGGCTACGGACTGCCGATCGGCGAAGTCGTTTCAGAGGGCAATGTCGGCCTGATGCAGGCCGTCAAGCGCTTCGATCCGGACAAGGGCTTCCGCCTCGCGACCTACGCGATGTGGTGGATCAAGGCTGCGATCCAGGAATACATCCTGCGCTCTTGGTCCCTTGTGAAGATGGGCACCACCGCGAACCAGAAGAAGCTCTTCTTCAACCTGCGCAAGGCCAAGGGTCGGATCTCCGCCCTCGACGAGGGCGACCTGAAACCCGATCAGGTCAAGCACATCGCGACCCGCCTCGGCGTGCCCGAGCAGGACGTGATCGACATGAACCGTCGCCTATCGGGCGACACCTCCCTCAATGCGCCGCTGCGCGAGGAGGGGGAGGGCGAGTGGCAGGACTGGCTCGTGGACAACAGTCCGAGCCAGGAGACGGTGCTGGCGCGCGAGGAGGAGGGGCAAAACCGCCTCTCGGCCCTGCGCGACGCGCTTGGCGTGCTCAACCCGCGCGAGCGGCGCATCTTCGAGGCGCGGCGGCTCGCCGATGACCCGATTACCCTGGAGGATCTCTCCGGCGAGTTCGGCGTCTCCCGCGAGCGCGTCCGCCAGATCGAGGTGCGGGCCTTCGAGAAGGTGCAGGAGGCGGTCAAGCGCAACCTTGCCAGCCGCGAACTGCCGCGGGCGGGCACTGGCGCCTGAAAACCGTGGTGCCCATCCGAGCATCGGGCGGCCTGCCCTCGCGAGGGGCAGGCCGATGACGGTGCCCGCTCAACGCCACTGGTCGAAGGCGCGCTGCATCTGTTGCGTGCCCGAATTGCCCTTCTCGAAGGTGATCACGGCTCGCTGTCCCGACGCGTAGCGCACGGCGAGATCGAACCAGTTCTTGTGCAGCAGGAGATCGCTGTTCCGCTCGACATCGTTGCGCAGCGACGACAATCCGATCAGGAACAGGTTCTCGCGCACCCGCACTGGCAGGCCGGAAACCGGCGACCCGCGGGAATTCTCGTCATCCTTGGCCTGCAGCAGGCCGACATCCTGCACCGCGCGCTTCTCGCCCTCCGCGCCCGTATCGGTGAAGGCGAGCTTGATCGTGTGCGAGGCCGGAAGCGTCGCGTCGAGATTGCGCTGGATCGTCATCGTCAGGCCGAGACCGACATCCGGGAAATCGATGCTGGCGATGACTGCCGTCTCCAGCGGCTGGCCCTGTTCGCCGCTCACCGAATCGAGGCGCCAGACGACGCGGCCGCTGGTTGTCGAGGGCTGGTTGTTCTGCGCCGAGGTGTTCTCCTCGATCAGGACCGCGCGCTGGGCCACGGCGAGCTCGGCCGGCGATAGCGGAGCCGGAGCGGGCGCCGACGGGGCGCCCTGGCTCGGCGCCGGTTGTGCGGCCGGGGCCTGCTCGCCGCCCACCCGGTCGGCGAACTTCGTGTCGGCGCCCTCGGACGGGGCGGATGTCTCGGCGCCGCTCGGCTGGAGATCCGCCGGCTTGTCGCGCAGGAGGAAGGCCGCGACCGCGATGAGGCCGATCACCACCGCCAGGACACCGCCCACGAACGCGTTGCGCAAGCCCTTCGAGCGCCCGTTGCGGGGCGCAACGACGTCGATCCGCGGGCGCTGGCGGGGGTTGACGGCATCTGCCGGGCCCGCGCCGGGTTCAGGCTCGGCCCGCGCCTCGGCTTCCGTGTCGTCCTGCCCGGTCTTCGGGCCAGCGTCCGCGTTCGGCACGAAGGTCGGCGGTTTTGCCTTGCGCGCGGCGATCGGGATCGGGGGCGCCTCGCGCGCCGTGTCCATCTCCGTCTCCGGCTCGGGCAGGCTGGCTGCGGCCGGCGCAGGGCCGAGATCGGGCGGCGGAGCCGGTGGCAGCACGGGCTCGGCCTGCGAACGCGGCGGCTCCGGCTCGAACAGTCCGTCCTCCGGCTCGGTGGCAGCGATCGGCTCGGGCGTGGGCGCCGTCGATGGCGGCGCGGGCGCCGGATCGTTCGCCGGCGCCGGCGCGCCGCCGTAATCCACCTCAAGCCGGTCGATCGCCGCGTCGAGCGCCTTGCGCTCGAGGTCGATGTCATCCTGAGAGAGCGGGGGCTCGAGGGACCGGAGCTGGCCGATCAGGGCGCCTCGCGCGCGGTCGTAGACCGCCTTGCGCATGGCGGGCGAACGGTCGGGCAGGGCGTCGAGCGCCCGTGCCAGCAACGGATAGTAATCGGCCATCGTGCCTGGATCCGCCCTCTTGCCGCCCCCCCTCAGCGCAGCGCTCCCGCTTCCTGGGACACCGCCGGACGAGGAATTCTCAGGCTCAGTCCTCGAAGGGATTGTGCATCAGGATGGTGTCGTCGCGCTCCGGCGAGGTCGAGAGCAGAGCGACGGGAGCGCCGATCAATTCCTCGATCCGGCGCACGTACTTGATCGCCTGGGCCGGCAGTTCCGCCCATGAGCGGGCGCCTGCCGTGGTCTCGCCCCAGCCCGGGAAGGTCTCGTAGACGGGCACTGCGCGCGCCTGCGCGCCCTGGCTCGCCGGCAGATGGTCGATGCGGGTGCCGTCGATCTCGTAGGCCGTGCAGATGCGGATCTCGTCGAAGCCGTCGAGCACGTCGAGCTTGGTCAAGGCAATGCCGTCGATGCCGGACGTCTGCACCGTCTGGCGCACGAGCGCGGCGTCAAACCAGCCGCAGCGGCGCTTGCGGCCCGTGACGGTGCCGAACTCGCGGCCCCGCTCGCCGATGCGCTCGCCGACCGCATCGTGAAGCTCGGTGGGGAACGGGCCCTCGCCGACGCGGGTCGTGTAGGCCTTGGCGATGCCGAGCACGTAGCCGATCGCGCCCGGCCCGAGACCGGAGCCCGTCGCCGCTTGGCCAGCCACCGTGTTGGAGGACGTCACGAACGGGTAGGTGCCGTGGTCGACATCGAGCAACGCGCCCTGCGCACCCTCGAACAGGATGCGCTTGCCGGCGCGCCGCGCCTCGTCGAGCAGATGCCAGACCGTATCCTGGTAGGGCAGGACCCGATCGGCGATGCCGGCGAGTTCTTCGTAGATCGCGTCGTGCGAGAATTCGCGAAGGCCGAAGCCGCGTCGCAGGGCATTGTGGTGGGCGAGAAGCCGCTCGATCTTCGGCGCGAGCGCGTCGAGCTCCGACAGGTCCATCAGGCGGATCGCGCGGCGGCCGACCTTGTCCTCGTAGGCCGGGCCGATGCCCCGCTTGGTGGTGCCGATCTTGGTGCCGGGCGAGCCGTCCTCGCGCAGCGCATCGAGCTCGCGGTGCAGCGACAGGATCAGCGTCGCGTTGTCGGCGACCCGCAGGTTCTCGCGGCTGATCCGCACCCCCTGCTCGCCGAGACGATCGATCTCCGCCACGAGGGCGTAGGGGTCGAGCACGACGCCGTTTCCGATGACGCCGAGCGTGCCGGGGCGGACCACGCCCGAAGGCAGCAGCGAGAGCTTGTAGACCGCCTCGCCGATCACCAGCGTGTGGCCGGCATTGTGGCCGCCCTGGAACCGCACCACGATGTCGGCCTGCTCGGAGAGCCAGTCGACGATCTTGCCCTTGCCTTCGTCGCCCCACTGGGCGCCTACGACGACGACGTTCGCCATTCGCTCAAAAACCCATGCCGCAATGCAGGACGGGCCCCCGGCCTCGGGCCGCGGGTTAACCCGTTGTCGCAAGGGTCTTTCCGCGATCCGGCCCTCAAAATCAAGCAAAGCGCCCATCCGGCAGGGGATGGGCGGGCCCGGCGGAGCGCTGATTGGTGGCTACTTGGCTTCCGTGTTCGGCTTCTGGCCGGGCAACTCGCCGGGCTTGATCACCGGCATCGAGCCCGGATCCGGGTCCGGCGGCTTCACCACCATGCCCGGTGCGGCGTTGCCGGGCGGCTTGATGACGCCGTCGTTCCTCCGCAGCTTCTCGCTGAGCGTCGGGTCACCGCTCGGGCCGGCGCCGTCATCCGGGCGGATCTTCTCGGGAGGCGTCTGGCTCTGCGCCGGCAGGTTCGGGTCGGTGTCGCGACCTTTCAGCGGCGCATCGGGGGATTGCGCGAACGCGGCCGCAGCCGCGAGGCAGGCGGTCCCCGCGATGAGCCCTGGCAACAGTTTCGGCATCGGAACCTCTCTCTCGGACTCCTGACGTTCCGAGAGGAACCCTTGCCTGCGGAATCCGTTCCTGCGGTTTCGGGCCGGGCGCGTCGCGCGGCATCTATCCGGCGCGCGCCATCTCGATGTAGAGCGCGCGCAGGCGCCGCGTCAGCGGTCCCGGATGGCCGTCGCCGAGGGTGCGGCCGTCGAGGCTGACCACCGGCATCACGAAGGCCGAGGCGCTGGTGTAGAAGGCCTCGGCCGCATCATGCGCCTCCTCCACCGAGAACAGCCGCTCCTCGATCGCCAGGTCGGCCTCGCTCGCGAGCCGCAGGACCGCCGCCCGGGTGATGCCGGGCAGGAGCGCCGTCGAGAGCGGGCGCGTCACGATGCGGCGATCCTTCGTCACGATGAAGGCCGTGGAGGACGAGCCCTCCGTGACCGCGCCATCCTCGACCATCCAGGCCTCGGCGACGCCGGCAGCGGCCGCCGCCTGCTTGGCGAGCACCTGGGCGAGGAGGGCCACCGACTTGATGTCGCGCCGCTTCCAGCGCAGATCCTCGACGGTGATCACCCTGGCGCCGGTCTCGGCCAGGGGGCTCGACACGATGGCCTTCTTCTGCGTGAACATCACGACGCTCGGCGGCGTGTCGGCCGGTGGGAACGCGAAGTCGCGCTCGGCCACGCCGCGGGTGACCTGCATGTAGACGACGCCCTCGTCGAGCCCGTTGCGCTCCGCGAGCTCGGTCTCGAGCCCGATCCACTCCGCGATCGTATGCGGGTTGCGGATGCCGATCTCGCCGAGCGAGCGGTCGAGACGGGCGAGATGGGCCTCGTTGTCGACCAGGCGCCCGTCGAGCACGGCCGAGACCTCGTAGATCCCGTCCGCGAACAGGAAGCCCCGGTCCATGATCGGGATGCGCGCCTCCTCGAACGGGACGAAGCTGCCGTTGAGGTACACGGTGCGGGACATCGGATCTCCTCGGGATCGCCGGAGGGTGCGGCCGGGCCGCGAGCGCCCTTCCAAGCACCCGCATCCGGCCGCCGCAAGTGCGTTCGGTGACAATCCGCGTTGCAGGAATCGTGCAGGTCCCGAGCCCCGGCGCGCGGGTTCAGGCCTGCGCCGGGAGGACGGTGCGGATCCTGGTGAGCGCGTCCTCCGCCTGCCGCAGGCGCGCCTCCGCCTGCACGACATAGTCCCGCGTCAGGGGAACGACGTCGTTGCGGCGGGTCAGCTGGAGCTGGAACACCACGGCGTCCTCGTGGCGGAAGGCGGCCTCGGCGCTCGCGAGATACCATTCCCACATCCGGCAGAAGCGGGCGTCGTAGAGGCGGGCAGCGTCCTCGCGGCGTGCCAGGAAGCGGGCGCGCCAGTCGCGGAGCGTCTCCGCGTAGTGGAGGCGGAGCACCTCGAGATCGGCGAGCATCAGGCCTGAAGCCTCGATCGGCGGCATCATCTCCGAGAGGGTCGGCAGGTGGCCGCCGGGAAAGATGTAGCGGGTGATCCAGGGGCTCGTCGCCGCCGGCATGCCGGTCCGGCCGATCGTGTGGAGGAGCATCACTCCATCCTCGGCGAGGCGCTCGCGGCAGGTGCGGAAGAAGGCATCGTAATGGGCGGGCCCGACATGCTCGAACATGCCGACCGAGACGATGCGGTCGAAGGTGCCGGTCGTCGCCCGGTAATCCTCCAGGGCGACGTGCACGCGTCGGAACAAACCTTGAGCGTGCGTGCGTCGTTCGGCCAGCGCCTGCTGCTCGCACGAGAGCGTGATGCCGTGCACCGTATCGCAGCCCGCCACCTCCGCGAGGTAGAGGGCGAGCCCGCCCCAGCCGCAGCCGATATCGAGGACGCTGAGGCCAGGGCCGGCGAGAAGCTTGGCCGCGATGTGCCGCTTCTTGGCGGCTTGCGCCGCCTCGAGGCTCATCCCGGGCTCGGCGTAGTAGGCGCAGGAATATTGCCGGTCGGAATCGAGGAACAGGCCGTAGAGCCGGTCGTCGAGGTCGTAGTGGCGGGCGACGTTGTGGCGGGCGCGCTCGGGGCCGTTGCGGTCGATCAGGCGTCGGCGCAGCCGGCGGGCGAGGCCGCGGCTGCGCACCGGCCAGAAGGCGGGCGAGCCGTGGTTGCGGGCGATGAGCACGGTGAGGAGGTCGGGCAGGCTGCCGCGCTCGATCACGAGGCGCCCGTCCGTGTAGAGCTCGCCGAAGCGCAACTCGGGATCGAGGAGCAGCGCGCGCTCGCCGGCCGCGTCCGCGAAGCGGATCGCGACCTCGGGGCCGGACCCGTCGCCGGCTCGGAAACGGTATCCGCTCGCGGTCGTGACCGTCAGCCGGCCGACGAGTCCGCCGGCCGCGAAGGCTCTCTCCAGGATACGGTCGATCAGCACGCCGCAACCTCAAGGCGCAGGACTACAATCCGCTCCTTGAGAGGTTGTGGCGGCCCCGCCTGCCGTCAAGCGCCGGCGGGGCGTCGTCCGGAACCGGACTGGAATCCCCGGCCGGAGATTCAGGTCCCGGCGCCGAAGACGCGCGCGAAGATCGTGTCGACGTGCTTGAAGTGGTAGCCGAGATCGAAGCATGCCTCGATCTGCTCCGGCCCGAGCGCCGCCGCGACCTCGGAATCGGCCTTGAGCAGGGTCAGGAAGTCGCCCTCGCCCCGCCAGACCGGCATGGCGTTGCGCTGGACGAGCCGGTAGGCGTCCTCGCGCGAGAGCCCGGCCTGGGTCAGCGCGAGCAGCACCCGCTGCGAGTGCACGAGCCCGCCGAGCCGGTCGAGGTTCCTCTGCATGTTGGCGGGGTAGATCAGGAGCTTGTCGACGACGCCCGTGAGCCGCGCCAGCGCGAAGTCGAGGGTCACCGTCGCGTCCGGCCCGATCATGCGCTCGACGGAGGAGTGCGAGATGTCGCGCTCGTGCCAGAGCGCCACGTTCTCCATCGCGGGCAGCGCGTAGGCGCGCACCATGCGGGCGAGCCCCGTCATGTTCTCGGTGAGCACGGGGTTGCGCTTGTGCGGCATCGCCGAGGAGCCCTTCTGCCCCTCCGAGAAGAACTCCTCGGCCTCCAGCACCTCGGTGCGCTGCAGGTGGCGGATCTCGATCGACAGGCGCTCCACCGAGGAGGCGACGACGCCGAGGGTGGCGAAGAACATGGCGTGCCGGTCGCGCGGGATGACCTGCGTCGAGACGGGCTCCGGCGTCAGGCCCATCTGCTCGGCCACGTAGGCCTCCACCCGCGGGTCGATGTTGGCGAAGGTGCCGACCGCGCCCGAGATCGCGCAGGTGGCGATCTCCTGGCGCGCCGCCACGAGCCGGGCCCGGTTGCGCTCGAACTCGGCATAGGCCTGGGCGAGCTTGAGCCCGAAGGTGACGGGCTCGGCGTGGATGCCGTGCGAGCGGCCGATCGTCGGCGTCAGCCTGTGCTCGAAGGCGCGGCGCCTGAGGGCCGCGAGCAGCGCGTCGACGTCGGCGATCAGGATGTCGGCCGCGCGCACGAGCTGCACGCTGAGGCAGGTGTCGAGCACGTCCGACGAGGTCATGCCCTGGTGCACGAAGCGGGCCTCCGGGCCCACGATCTCCGCGAGATGGGTGAGGAACGCGATGACGTCGTGCTTCGTCACCGCCTCGATCTCGTCGATGCGGGCGACGTCGAAGACCGCGTCGCGGCCCTTCTCCCAGACCCTCTCGGCGGCCTCCCTCGGCACCACGCCGATCTCGGCGAGCGCGGTCGTAGCATGCGCCTCGATCTCGAACCAGATCCGGAAGCGGGATTCCGGCGACCAGATCGCCGTCATCGCGGGGCGGCTGTAGCGGGGAATCATCGGAGGCCTCGGACTTCTGCGCGCGGGATTGCGCGCCGGAGGACGTCTCGGGATGACGTCCCGGGGCGCGCCTAGCACGGGCGCCCGGACGGCTCAACGCGGGAACGGCGGCACGCAACTGTTGCGGGAAAGCAACGCGCGGCGGAATGCGAAACAGTCTGGAAAAGATCCAGGATTGATTCCGGGCTCGGATTTTTCGCGTTACGTCCGCACTTAGCGGGTTCCTTGTACTCGTTCTTAGAAGGCTTTCAAAAGATTGTCCCGGACATGGCCGCGCGCGCAGCTTGCCGATGCGGCGGGCCCGCGTAGAGCAGAGCCGTCGGCCTACAAGAAGAACCGGGCCGATGCTTTCTGGAATTACACTAAACTACGGGGCCGGGCCATGGGTCGGTGGAGCAGCGCGGAGTTCATCGGGACTCTGCTGGCAGGGACTTTTCTGGTGGGCGCGGCGCAGGCGCAGGAACCCGTCGAGGTCGCGGGCACCCCGGCGGTGACGCTCGACCAGCTCAGCGTCGAGGGGCAGGGCGGCGCTACGGTGGGCTACCTCACCAAGGCGACGCGCAGCGCGACGAAGACGGACACGCTGCTCCTCGACACGCCGCAATCCATCACCATCATCACCCAGGAGCAGATCCGGGACCAGAACTTCCAGAACCTGACGGACCAGCTCCGCTACGTGCCGGGGGTCATCCCGGCGCAGGGCGAGAGCAACCGCGACCAGGCGATCATCCGCGGCCAGAACACGAGCGCGGACTTCTTCGTCAACGGCATGCGCGACGACGTCCAGTATTACCGCGACCTCTACAACGTCCAGCGCGTCGAGGTGCTGAAGGGGCCCGACTCGCTGATCTTCGGGCGCGGCGGCGGCGGCGGCATCATCAACCGGATCCTCAAGGAAGCGGACGGCCTGCGGATCCGCGAGATCGTCGCGGGCGGCGGCCAGTTCGGCGACAAGCGCGTCGCCGTCGATGTCGGCGACCGCTTCAGCGACAGCGCCTTCTTCCGCCTCAACGGCGTGTTCGAGGACAGCGGCACCTTCCGGCAGTTCGGCGAGCTCACGCGCTACGGCGTCAACCCGACGATGACCTTCCTCATCGATCCGCAGACGACGCTGAAGCTCTCCTACGAGTACTTCCACGACAACCGCTTCCCCGACCGCGGCATCCCCTCGCAATTCGGCCGGGCCTACAATTACCGCAACAATATCAGCACCTTCTTTGGCAACCCGGACGTCAACTTCACCAAGGTCGACGCCAACATCGCCACCGCGACCCTCGACCACCTGTTCGACAACGGCGTGCAGATGCACAGCCAGCTCCGGTTCGCCGACTATCAACGCTTCTACCAGAACACGCTGCCGGGCAGCGCGGTGAACAATGCCGGCACGGCCGTGAGCATCACGGGCTATAGGAACGACACGCCGCGGACGAACTACTTCAATCAGAACGACTTCACCTACAAGTTCCTCACCGGCGACGTGAAGCACACCCTGCTCGGCGGCTTCGAACTCGGATACCAGGAGGGGACCACCTTCCGGCAGACCGCGCTCTTCGCCCCCAATTTCGCAACGAGCGTCGTGGTGAACCCGCTCTCGCCGATCACGCGCGCGCCTGTCATCTTCCGCAACAACGGCACCACCGATGCCAACAGCCGCTACAGCCTCAACACTGCTGCGGTCTACGCGCAGGACCAGATCGACCTGAACCCCTACGTGCAGATCATCGGCGGCCTGCGCTACGACTACTTCAACTTCGCCTCGACGGATCAGCGGACCCTCGTCACGAACGACCGCGTCGACAACCTCATGTCGCCGCGTGCCGGCCTCGTGATCAAGCCGCTGGCGAACCTCGCCCTCTACGGCAGCTACAGCGTCTCCTATCTGCCGAGCTCGGGCGACCAGATCGGCGCCTTCAGCCGCGGCCTCGTCATCTCGAAGCCCGAGGAGTTCCAGAACCTCGAGGTGGGCGTGAAGTACGACGTCAACCCGGCCTTCCAGGTCACCTTCGCGGCCTATAACCTCGACCGGCGCAACCAGCGCCTCCCCGACCCGAACAACCCCGGCTTCTTCATCCTGTCGGGCCAGACGAACACGCAGGGCATCGAGATCGGCGCCAACGGCTACGTCACCGACTGGTGGCAGATCGCGGGCGGCTACGCGCTCACCGACGCCCGCATCGAGAGCGCGACCTCGGCCACGATCGTCAAGGGCAACACGGTCGGACTGGTGCCGTTCAACTCGGTCTCGCTCTGGAACAAGTTCGCGGTCACGAAGCAGTTCTCGATCGGCATCGGGTACATCTACCAGACGCACACCTTCGCATCCTCGGACGACACCATCCGGCTGCCGGGCTACAACCGCTTCGACCTGGGCCTGTTCTACGAGGTCAACGAGTTCGTGCGGGCGCAGGTCAATATCGAGAACGTCTTCGACCGGCGCTACATCTACACGGCCGACAACAACAACAACATCTCGCCGGGCGCGCCGCGCACCATCCGGGCGCAGATCATCGCGCGGTTCTGAGAGGCCTCCTTCGAGGCCTCCGCTGCACTGCGGCGCCTCAGGATGAGGTCGCGGGTGGGACTACGATCCGGGACGGGAGGCGGGCCGCGCGGCGCGGCCGCGCCTCACTCCACCCGCACCCAGCCCTGCGCCAGCAGCCGCTCCTGCGGGGTGAAGCGGGCCTTGTAGTCCATCTTGCGGGAGCCCTCGACCCAGTAGCCGAGGTAGAGGTACGGCAGGCCGAGCGCGCGGGCGCGGCGGATGTGGTCGAGGATCATGAAGGTGCCGAGCGAGCGGCTCGCCTCGTCCGGATCGTAGAACGAGTAGACCATCGAGAGCCCGTCCGACAGCACGTCCGTCAGGCAGAGGGCGACCGGCGCGCCGGTGCCGCGGCCGTGGATCGCGGTGTCGGGGCCGCGGCGGCGGTAGGTCACGAGATGCGTGTCGACGTGGCTGTCCTCGATCATCATGGCGTAGTCGAGCACGGTCATGTCGACCATGCCGCCGTCGCCGTGGCGCGCGTCGAGGTAGCGGCGGAACAGGGCATATTGCTCGGAGGCCGGCCGGTTCGCCTCCGGGGCCCCGACGAGGTCGGCGTTGCGCTGCAGGATGCGGCGCTGGCTCGTCGTCGGCCGGAAATCCTCCGCCACCACGCGCACCGAGACGCAGGCGCGGCAGGTCTCGCAGGCCGGCCGGTAGGCGATGGTCTGCGAGCGGCGGAAGCCCCCCTGCGTCAGGATCTCGTTGAGGTCGCGCGCCCGGCGCCCGACCAGATGGGTGAACACCTTCCGCTCCTCCTGGCCCGGCAGATAGGGGCAGGGGGATGGCGCCGTGAGATAGAACTGGGGGGTGTCGCGCGGGTGGCTCGTCACGCTTTGGAATGCCCTCGGCAGGCACGGAGGCCCGTACCCGCCATGAGTGTAGCGCCGCCACGGCTCCGCTCAACTGTTCGTGCGCGCTCGCGCCCGACTATTTCGGTGCGCGCAAGCGTACGCTCAGCCGCGCACCACCGCGAGGCCGAGGAGCAGGTCGTGGCCGAGGCGCCGGTCGCTGCGCACGAGGCCGAACAGGATGTCGACGCACCAGAGCAGGAAGGTCGAGATCGCCACGTAGAACAGGAGCGCGTGCACCGCCGCCGTCAGGACGTCGACGCGCCGGCCGCTCTCGGGCGCGACCACGCGCAGGCCCATCAGCCGCATCCCGATCGTGCTCTGGCGGGCGCCCCCGACCGTGATCGCGCTGTACAGGATGCCGCTTGCCGGCAGCACCGCGAACAGCGTCCAGCCGAGCCCGAAGGTGATGACGCCGATCACCGCGATGGCGACCCAGAGCATCAGGGTGAAGCCGAAGATGAACAGGATGTCGAGGAGGTAGGCGACGCAGCGCGCGCCGAGGCTCGCGCGCACCGTCGGAACCGGCATCGGGGGCAGGTAGCCGGGCGCATCGAGGCGCTCGGCGTAACCGGGCGGGGGATTGAGCATGGCCGTCGCGTCCTGAAGGCGAGAAGGGTCGCCGCGGTTCAGGTGGGGAGCCGGCAGGCGCCGCTCAAGATGGCCAGCCCCACGGCTGCGCGCCCGCGCGGCAAGATGGCAGGCCTCACGGCTGCACACCCGCGCGGCAAGATGGCAAGCCTCACGGCTGCGCGCCCGCGCGCGCAGGGTCGGCGGCCTCGGCGTCCGGCGTGTCGAGATAGTAGCGCTTGAGGAGGTAGAGCGCCGCGCCGTTGAGGCGGCCGCGGTCGGTGGTGATGCCGACGAGCTCGGCCCCGGCGTTGAAGCGGCAGAGCGCCCAGTGCGGGCGCGGGCCGAGCGTGTAGTCGACACGCACGCTGTCGGGCTCGGCGCCCGAGCCCGCCCGCAGGAGCCGCAGCTCGGTCTCGCCCGGGGCGAGCGCCGGCACCGACCGCCGGCAGAGCGCCACGCGCTGGCGCTGGACGGAGCTCTCGCAGGCGGCGAGCCCCGTCAGGGAGCCGACGACGCCGGCGAGGAGCAGGAGCCCGCGGAGGCCGCGCGGGCTCACGCGCCCGCGCGCAGGCGCTCGGCCACCCTCGGCGCGTAGTAGGTGAGCACGCCGTCGGCACCCGCCCGCTTGAAGGCGAGCAGGCTCTCGGTCATCGCCCGCTCCCCGTCGAGCCAGCCGTTCCGGGCGGCCGCCTCGATCATCGCGTACTCGCCGGAGACCTGGTAGGCGAAGGTCGGCACGCCGAACGCGTCCTTCACCCGGCGGATGATGTCGAGATAGGGCAGGCCCGGCTTCACCATCACGGAATCGGCGCCCTCGTCGAGGTCGAGGGCGACCTCGCGCAGGGCCTCGGCGCCGTTGCCGGGATCCATCTGGTAGGTGCGCTTGTCGCCGACGAGCGCCGCCTGCGTGCCGATCGCGTCCCGGAATGGCCCGTAGAAGGCGCTCGCGTACTTCGCCGCGTAGGCCATGATCTGGACGTCGCGAAAGCCCGCCTTGTCGAGGCCGGCCCGGATCGCGCCGACGCGCCCGTCCATCATGTCGGAGGGTGCGATGACGTCGGTGCCGGCCTCGGCCTGGATCAGGCTCTGCTCGACGAGGAGCGCCACGGTCTCGTCGTTGAGGACGGCGCCGTCCTCCAGGAGCCCGTCATGGCCGTGGCTGGTGTAGGGGTCGAGGGCGACGTCCGTCATCACGCCGATCCCGGGGACCGCCCGCTTCACCGCCCGCACCGCCCGGCAGACCAGGTTGTCGCGGTTGAGCGCCTCGGAGCCGCGCGGGTCGCGCAGGCTGCGCTCGGTATAGGGGAAGAACGACACGCAGGGGATGCCGAGGCGCGCGGCCCGCTCGGCCTCGCGCACGACCTCGTCGACGCTGAGGCGCTCGACGCCCGGCATCGAGGCGATCGGCTCGCGGCGGTTCGTCCCCTCGATCACGAAGAGCGGCCAGATCAGGTCGTCGAGCGTGAGCGTGTGCTCGCGCACGAGGCGGCGCGACCACTCGGACTTGCGGTTGCGGCGGGGGCGCTGGGTGATCTTCAGACCCTCGACGCGGGCGCCCTCCCGCGCGGTCTCGACAGCGAGCGGGCGGGGTTGGGGCGTGTCGTTCGACATGGCGTCACGGGCTCTGATGCGCGGGGCCGGGTGCTGGTCCGGCGTCCCGGGCCTATCACTTCGCCGGATGCGGCGAAACCCGCGGGCGCGCGGCGCCGGCGGTCCGGCGGTTGACGGCGGGGGCCGAAGCGCCCTCTAACCGGCGCGCAACGGGAAAGGTCGGACACGATGGCGGAGGCTGAGGGCGAGATCCTGTTCGAGCGGCGCGGGTCCCTCGGGCTCGTCACGCTCAACCGGCCCAAGGCGCTGAACGCGCTCTGGCTCGGGATGATCCGGGACATGCAGGCCCAGCTCGAGGCCTGGGCGGCCGATCCCGCGGTGACGCGGGTCGCCGTGCGGGGCGCGGGCGGCCGGGCCTTCTGCGCGGGCGGCGACATCCGCCGCATCCACGCGGCGGCCGCCGCCGGCCGCGCGGCGGAGACCGACGCGGTCTGGCGCGGCGAGTACGGGCTCGTCGCCTACGTGGCGCGGTACGCCAAACCCTATCTCTCGCTGATCGACGGGATCGTGATGGGCGCGGGCGTCGGCATCTCGGTGCATGGCGGCTACCGGGTGGCGTCCGAGCGCTACAGCTTCGCGATGCCGGAGGTCGGGATCGGGCTGTTTCCCGATATCGGCATGACCTACCTGCTGCCGCGCCTGCCCGGCCGCACCGGCACCTACCTGGCGCTGACCGGCGCCCGGATCGGGGCGGGCGACGCCCTCGCGGTCGGGCTCGCGACGCACCACGTCCGCTCCGGCGACTTCGACGCGATCCTCGACGGCCTCGCGGCGGGCGCCGAGATCGAGGCGGTGCTGGCCGCCCACGCGGCGCCGCCGCCCGCGCCCGGACCGCTCGTGACGGAGCGCGGCCTCATCGACGATTGCTTCGCGGGCGCGAGCGTCGCCGACATCCTCGGCCGCCTCGACGTGGCGGCCTCCGCCCACGCGGCCTTCGCGGCGGAGACGGGCCAACTCATCCGCACCCGCTCGCCCACGAGCCTGTGCATCGCGCTGGAGCAGATGCGGCGCGGTCCCGGCCTCAGCCTGCCCGACGCGATCCTGACGGAGTACCGCCTCGCCACCCGGGTCACGGGCTCGCACGATTTCCTGGAGGGCGTGCGCGCGGTGCTGATCGACAAGGACAACCGGCCGGCCTGGCAGCCCGCGCAGCTCGAGGCGGTCGATCCGGCCGCCATCGCCGCGACCTTCGCGCCCCTCGACCGCCCCGAGCCGAGCTTCGCCTGAGATGCGCGGGCCCATCAAGACCGGCCGCGGCGTCGGCGCCGCCGCGAGCGACCGCATCGAGCGCAGCGCCGGCGCGCCGAGCACCACCTGGGACACGGCGCTCGTCTGGTTCATGCGCGTCACGGCGCTCGCCTGGCTCGCCAAGGGCGTCTTCTCCTGGGCCTCGATCCTCGACGTGGTGCCGGGCGCCAAGCCCTTCGAGGCCGAGCCGGTGGGCCGCCAGGCCGTGATCGTCTACTTCGCGGTGATCGACGTCATGGCTGCGGTCGGGCTCTGGCTGACGAGCGCCTGGGGCGGCGTCGTGTGGCTGCTCGCCGCCACCTCCGCGCTGACGCTCGCAATCCTCACGCCGCAATTGCTGCCGCTGCCGCTGCCGTTGATCGCAGCACAGGGAAGTATTATCGCGATTTACTTCATTTTATCCTGGCTGGCGGCTCGCGAGGTCCGGTAAACGGGAGGTTACGGCGACGGCTTCATTTTGCATTTACCTACAGAAGTAAATCGCAAATTCATCCTGTCGCTTAAACCGCTTTTCATTCCCCACCCGTAGCTTGGGCTCATAAGCGGCGCCGGACTTCACGGTGACCGGCACAACAAATCGGGTGAGGCACACGATGAAGTCCCAGGCCGTCAAGGTTGTCGAAACCAACACCGCTCTCGAGGCCGGCGCCGCGAGCGGCTCCTATCTCGAGGCCCTGCACCTCGTGGAGCGTCTCCACCGCCGGCTCCTCGACGTGATCAAGGACGAGTTCGAGCGGCGCGGACGCGAGGACGTCAACAGCGTCCAGGCCCTGCTGCTCTACAACATCGGCGACAAGGAGCTGACCGCGAGCGAGCTGCGCACCAAGGGCTACTATCTCGGCTCGAACGTCTCCTACAACGTCAAGAAGCTCGTCGAGGCGGGCTATCTCCACCACGCCCGCTCGAAGACGGACCGCCGCTCGGTGCGCATCAGCCTCACCGACAAGGGCCGCCAGGTTCACGACATCATCCAGGGCCTCTACGACAAGCACGCCCGCACGATCCAGCCGATCGGCGGCATCTCGAACGACGATTTCGGCCGCCTCAACCAGGCGCTCGGCCGCCTGGAGCGGTTCTGGACCGATCAGATCCGCTATCGGCTCTGATACCGTCGCCGGCTGATCCCTTCGGTGCGGGTGCGGGCTCCCGCCCACGACCGCATCCCACCCTCGCCCTCATCCTGAGGCGCCGCGCCAGCGGCCTCGAAGGAGGCCTCCAGCGGGCCCCGCGCTCCCTGGAGCCCTCCTTCGAGGCTTCCGCTGCGCTGCGGCTCCTCAGGATGAGGTCGAGGTGGGAGCCCGCACTCACACCGAAGGGATCGAGCGCACGCCGTATGAGGCAGCCGGGCAGGCGGCGCCCGATCCCGCGGCCCGGCCCCAGGGCCGGCAGCGTTCCGCGGACCGCCCCGCGGGGCATGTCCCCGTCCCGCCTGTTCCACGCGCGGAGAGCCGGACGGCCCGATGGCCGCCCGGCTCTCCGCGTGAGCGCGGGTCCACGCTGGACGGAGCGCCCGACCGCTCGGAGCAGGCCAACGAAAAGGGCGCCGCCTCCTCTCGGAAGCGGCGCCCGGCAGGACGATCGCCGGAGCGAGCGTCGACTTAGTGGAAGGTGTCGATCTCGGCCGACTCGTAGCTGGTGACTTCCATGCCGACGCAGATTTCCTGAACGACGGGGGCGGACCACTTCATGGCGTCTCTCCTCGATTTCGATGGCCGGAAGATAGGCGATGTGTTGGGCACAATACAAGTGGGCCCTACACTTATATTTCTCATAGACGCCGACGAGAGCGGCGGCCGGCGCCGGAACCAGCACAAAATTTCGAACGATATCAGTGATATGGTGTCGCTTGTCGTGGAACCTCCTCCAGCGCGATGGCGTGGGTCGGGACGGGCATCATGGAGGCGCCGCATCCGTCCCCGGCGCACGATTCGGCTTGACGCCTCCGCGCGCGGGGCGCACCACCCTGGCGCCCCGGCTGCCAGCCGGTCCGGGGCACCCGTCCCGAAGCCGATGTGATGCCCAGCGACAGTCCCGATCGATCGTCCGTGCCGTGTCCGGCCCCGTGCCGCGCGCCCGCCTGAGCCCCTGAGGCCTCCCGCGGGCCTCGCGCGCCGCCGGTCACGGCCGGGCGCGCTCAAAGCCCAGGAAGACAGGCGAGGCCCATGAACGAGATCGCCCCCTTCGACACCCGCATCGACCCCTCGGTCCTGGCCGCGCGGCTCTCGGACGAGCGCGCGCCGGACATCGTCGAGGCCCTGAACGAGGAGGCGCCCGAGGTCGCGGCCGCGATCCTGCTCGGATTGCCCCACGACCGGGCCGTCGAGGTGCTCGACCAGCCGGAGCTCGACTGCGCCGCCGACATCGTCGAGATGCTGCCCCGAGACCGGGTCGCCTCCTATCTCTCCGGCATGTCGGCCGACCGGGTCACCGACATCTTCCGCGAGATCGAGGAGCCGGGCCGCTCGGACCTGAGGGCCCGCCTCGATGCGGAGACGCGGGGCGCCGTCGACCGGCTCAGCGCCTACGGCGAGGAGACGGTGGGCTCGCTGATGACGACGGAATTCGTCGCGGTGCCGGGCAACTGGAGCGTGGCGCAGACCCTCGACCACGTGCGCCACGTCGAGAAGACCCGCGAGACCATCTACGCGATCTTCGTGCTCGACCCGCGCACCCGCGCGCTGACGAAGTCGGTGCCGCTGCGCCGCCTGATCTCGGGCAACCCGGACGACAACGTGCTGTCGGTCGCCCCCGGGCGGCGCCCGCTCGCGGTCTCTCCCACCGCGAGCCGCGAGGAGGCCGCGCGCCTGATCTCGAAATACGACCTCCTGGCCCTGCCCGTGGTCGACGCGGTCGGCCACGTGATCGGCATCGTCACGGTCGACGACATGATCGACGCGATGGTGGCGAAGCAGACCCAGGACGTGCAGCGCTTCGGCGGCATGGAGGCGCTGCCGGAGCCCTACATGGACATCGGCTTCTTCACGATGATCCGCAAGCGCGCGGGCTGGCTTTGCGCCCTGTTCCTTTCCGAGATGCTGACGGCCTCGGCCATGCAGGGCTTCGAGGGGGAGCTCGAGAAGGCGATCGTCCTGACCCTGTTCATCCCGCTCATCATGTCGTCGGGCGGCAATTCCGGCTCGCAGGCCACCTCGCTGCTGATCCGGGCGCTGGCGCTTCACCAGGTGCGCCTGCGCGACTGGTGGCGCGTGGCCCTGCGCGAGCTTCCGACGGGGCTCCTCCTCGGGGCGATCCTCGGGGTCATCGGGATCGTGCGCATCGCGATCTGGCAGAAGACGGGCCTGTACGATTACGGCCCGCACTGGCAACTCGTGGCCGCGACGGTCGGGGCGGCCCTCGTCGGCATCGTCACCTTCGGCTCGCTCGCCGGATCGATGCTGCCCTTCGTGCTGCAGCGGATCGGCTTCGACCCGGCCACCGCCTCGGCACCCTTCGTGGCGACCCTCGTCGACGTGACCGGGCTCGTCATCTACTTCTCGGTGGCGCTGCTGATCCTGAGGGGAACGCTGCTGTAGCGGCGGCGGGCCGGCAGGGGAGCCGCGCCCGGCCGCGCTCAGGCCGGCGGGCGGCCTCCCGTCTCCTCCACGTGCAGCGCCACGATCGCGTCGAAGGAGGGGTCGGCCCGGAAGCCGAGGGCGAGCGCCCGCTCGGTGGCGAAGGCCTCGGGCCAGGTCTCGACGATCTGCCTGACCGCCGGATCGGGCTCGCGGCGGATCAGCGCGACGGCGCGGTCGCCCGCGACGCGCCGCAGAGCCTCGATCTCCTCGGCGACGGTCGCGGAGATGCCCGGCATGGTGAGGTTGCGGCGCAGGCCGAGCGGCGCGAGGTCGATCTCCGCTGCGTGGACGAGGAATCCGGTCGCCGCGCGCGGGCTCGCGAACCAGTGCCGCAGGGTGTCGGGCACGGGCAGCACCGCCTCCTGCCCGGCGAGCGGCTCGCGGATGATGCCGGAGAAGAAGCCCGAGGCCGCCTTGTTGGGCTTGCCCGGCCGTACGCAGATCGTCGGCAGGCGCAGGCCGATCCCGTCGAGAAAGCCGCGCCGGGTGTAATCGGAGAGCAGCAGCTCGCCCATCGCCTTCTGGGCGCCGTAGGAGCTCGCCGGGGTCAGGATCATGTCGTCGCCGATCACGGGCGGCAGCGGGGGCCCGAACACCGCGAGCGAGGAGGTGAAGACGACGCGCGGCCGGTAGCCCTCGGCGAGGTGCGCCCGGCGGATCGCCTCGAACAGGAGGCGCGTCGCCTCGAGGTTGACCCGGTAGCCCTTCTCGAAATCCGCTTCCGCCTCGCCCGACACGATCGCCGCGAGGTGGAAGACGACGTCGGGCCGGCCCGCGATCGCGGCTTCCGCGGCGCCGGGAGAGGTGAGATCGGCCGCCTCCGTGCGGACGGCGCCGGAGAAGCCCGCGGGCCGAGGAGGCGCCGCGACGTCGACGAGGGTGAGGGCGGTGAGCGCCTCCTCGCCGATGCGGCCGGACAGGGCGAGGGCGTCGGTCAGGCGCCGGCCGATCATGCCGGCGGCACCGAGGATCAGGGCGTGCATGGGCTGTGTCCTTGTGGATCCGTGTCAGCGCATCAGGTCGAGGGCGCGGGCAAAGAAGTCTCGGCCGCCGAAATTGCCGGATTTCAGAGCGAGCAGCATGGGCTCAGACCCTGCGGTGCGCAGGACCGGCACGCCCGCCGCGATCTCGGGGCCGACCAAGAAGGCGCGCAGGCCCAGATGGTCGACCACCGCTCCGGAGGTCTCGCCGCCGGCCACGACGAGGCGGCGCACCCCGCGCGCGACGAGGCCGGCGGCGATCGCGGCGTTCGCGGCCTCGATGGCGTGCCCGGCCTCGGCGCCGCCGTGGCGGGCCTGGAGCGCGCGGACGGCCTCGGGCGTTCCGCTGGTGGCCAGCAGCACCGGGCCGTCGCCCAGGCGCGCGGCCGCCCATTCGATCGCGGCCCCGATCGCGGTCCGGTCGGAGAGGATGCGTTCCGGGTCGAGGCGCAGCACCGGCATGACCGCCTCGGCGGCCTCGATCTGGCCGAGCGTCGCCTGCGAGCAGCTTCCGGCGAGGCAGGCGGTGTGGCCGCCGACCCCCGCTCCCGGCAGCGCGTCGGCCCGGGCCGCGCCGCGCCCGGCCGCCACGAGGGCGCGGGCGAGGCCGAGGCCGAGGCCCGAGGCGCCGACCGAGAGGCGGCGCCTCAGGGCCGCCGCGCCCAGGGTTTCGAGGTCGGCTTCGACGATCGCGTCGGCGATGGCGGCGCCGTGGCCGGATTCCGCCAGCGCGTCGAGCCGCGCCGCGACGGCATCCGCTCCGCCGGCCACGGTCGCGGTGTCGACGAGGCCGACCGGGGATCCGCTCTGGCGGGCGAGCACCCGCACGAGGTTCGCGTCCCGCATCGGGTTGAGGGGGTGGTCCTTCAGCGGGCTCTCGTTCAGCGGCTGCGCGCCGACGAAGAGGTGGCCCTGGTAGACGGTGCGGCCCGTCTCGGGGAAGGCCGGCGTGACGAGAGCGACGGCCTCGCCGGCATCCGCCCGCAGCGCGTCGAGGACCGGGCCGATATTGCCCGCCTCCGTCGAATCGAAGGTCGAGCAGATCTTGAACAGGATATGGGCCGCGCCGCGCCCGCGCAGCCAGCCCTCCGCGGCGCGCGACTTCGCGACCGCCTCGGCGGCCGGGATCGAGCGGCTCTTCAGGGCGACGACGACGGCGTCCACCTCCGGCAGGGCGAGGTCGTCCGCGGGCACGCCGATGGTCTGGACGGTGCGCAGGCCGGCCTTCGTCAGCGTGTTGGCGAGGTCGGAGGCGCCCGTATAGTCGTCCGCGACCGCGCCGAGGGCGAGGGCGGCGCTCATCGGGCCGCCTCCTCGGCGATGCGGTAGGGTTCGAACCAGCCGAGACCCGCCTCCGTTCTGCCGCGCGGGTTGTACTCGCAGCCCACGAACCCGGCATAGCCGAGCCGGTCGAGCTCGGCGAACAGGAAGGCGTCGTCCATCTCGCCGGTGCCGGGCTCGTGGCGGTCCGGCACGCTCGCGGTCTGGACATGGCCGATGATCGGCATCAGCGCGCGCAGCCGCATCGTGACGTCGCCGTGCAGGATCTGGCAGTGGTAGAGGTCGAACTGCAGCTTCAGGTTCGGCATATTCAGATCGCGGATCAGCGCGGCGGCGGCGCCGAAATCGGCGAGGAAGTAGCCCGGCATGTTGCGGGCGTTGATCGGCTCCAGGACGAGGTCGAGCCCGGCCCCGCCGATCCGCTCGGCGCTCCAGGCGACGGCGCGGCGGTAGGCGTCGCGCGCCGCGGGATCGCGGGAATCGGCGAGCCCCGCCATCAGGTGGAGACGCTTCACCCCCGTGGCCGCGGCGTAGCGCAGGCCCGTCTCGACGCCGTCCTGCAGCTCCGCGAAGCGCCCGGGCAGGGCCGCGAGGCCGCGCTCGCCCGCCGCCCAGTCGCCGGGCGGCAGGTTGAACAGGGCCTGGGCGAGGCCGTGGCGCGAGAGGCGCTCGCCGATCGCCTCGGGCGGATGCTCGTAGGGGAACAGGAACTCGACGGCCCGGAAGCCCGCATCGGCGGCCGCGGCGAAGCGGTCGAGGAAGGGATGTTCCGTGAACATCATCGTCAGGTTGGCGGCGAAGCGGGGCATGGTGCGACCTCAGCTCGTCTTTCAGCTCGTCTTGCGGCCCGGCAGGCTCGCGCCCGCGACCTGCGCGTAGAGGCGTGCCAGGGAGGAATCGTCGTCCCGGCCCATCCCGGAGCCCGAGGCCATCAGGAACATCTGCAGGGCCGCGGCCGCGACCGGCACGGGGAAGCGCTCGGCCCGGGCCATGTCCTGCACGATGCCGAGGTCCTTCACGAAGATGTCGACCGCGCTGCGGGGCGAATAATCGCCGTCGAGGACGTGGCGCATCCGGTTCTCGAACATCCAGGAATTGCCGGCCGAGGCGGTGATCACCTCGTAGACCTTGGCAAGGTCGAGACCCTGCTTGGCCGCGAAGCTCATCGCCTCGCTGGCGGCCGCGATGTGCACGCCCGCGAGCAGCTGGTTGATCATCTTGAAGGCCGCGCCCTGGCCGGGCGCGTCGCCGAGCCGGTAGAGCTTGGCCGCCATCGCGTCGAGGGCGGGCTGGGCCCGGTCGAAGGCCGCGCGCGAGCCCGAGGCCAGGATGGTCAGCGCACCCTCGGCGGCGCGGGCGGCGCCGCCGCTGATCGGCGCGTCGAGGTAGTGCCGGCCTCCCGCCTCGAGCCGGGCCGAAAGGTCGCGGGCGATGGCCGGGTCCATGGTGGCGCAGGAGACGAAGACCGCGCCCTCCGGCATGGCGTCGGCGACGCCGCCCTCGCCGAACAGGACCGCCTCGGTCTGCGCGGCATTGACGACGACGCTCACGACGATGTCGGCGCCCTGCGCGGCGTCCGCGAGGCTCGCCGCCCCGGCCCCGCCCGCCTCCCGGAAATGCGCGAGCGCCTGCGGGTTCACGTCGTAGGCCGAGACCGCTAGGCCGGCCCGCAGGAGCGAGAGCGCCATGCCGGCGCCCATGGAGCCGAGGCCGACGATCGCGGCGCGGCCCGTCCGTGCTGTTTCGGTCATGGATTCGCTCCGTCTCCCCGAGCATCGTCCGTGATTTCCGGATCACGGGAAATGCTCCAAGCCATTGATCTGGCGCGCTTTCTGATCACCAAACCGGCAACCGCTTCGGCGGAGAGCGCGCGAGCGCCTCAGCGGTTGACCATGCGGGCGGGCGTCAGGAACACGCAGGCCGCGCCGATCACGAGCATCGCGGCGAGCGCGTACATGCCGGCCTCCGTGGTGCCGGTGAGGTCGCGCAGCGCCCCGATCACGTAGGGGCTGACGAAGCCCGCGAGGTTGCCCACCGAGTTGATCAGCGCGATGCCGGCCGCCGCGCCCGTGCCCGCCAGGAAGGCCGTGGGCAGCGACCAGAACAGGGGCGCGCAGGTGAGGACGCCGGCCGCCGCGACCGACAGGAACGCGATGGCGATCGGCGTGCTGGTCGCCGTCGCCGCCACGACGAAGCCGGCCGCCCCGCACAGCGCCGGCAGGATGAGGTGCCAGCGGCGCTCGCGCATGCGGTCGGCGCTGCGGCCGAGGATCACCATCACGATGGCCGCGCACAGGAACGGGATCGCGCTGATCAGGCCGATGTTGAAGTTGCCCTGGACGCCCGTCGCCTTGACGAGGGTCGGCATCCAGAAGGTGAGCCCGTACTGGCCCGTGACGAAGGCGAAGTAGATCAGGCTCATGAACCAGACCCGGGGATCGCGGAACACGCTGGCGATCGAGTGGGGGCTCTTCTCCTTGCCGGTGTTGTCCTGCGCGATGTCGCGCTCGAGCACCGCCTTCTCGGCATCGGTGAGCCAGTGCGCGTCCGCCGGCCGGTTGTCGAGGTAGAGGTAGACGGCCACGCCGACCACGATTGCGGGCACCGCCTCGATCAGGAACATCCACTGCCAGCCGGCGAGCCCGTTCGCCCCGTTGAAGGCGTCCATGATCCAGCCGGAGAGCGGGTTGCCGAAGATGCCCGAGATCGGGATCGCCGACATGAACACGGCGATGACCTTGGCGCGCCGGTGCGCCGGGAACCAGGAGGTCGTGTACAGGATGATGCCCGGATAGAACCCGGCCTCGGCCAGGCCTAGCAGGAAGCGCATGATGTAGAAGCTCGTGGCCGAGTTCACGAACATGAACGCGCCCGAGATCAGGCCCCAGGTGATCATGATCCGGGCGATCCAGACGCGCGCGCCGACCTTGTGCAGGATGACGTTGCTCGGTACCTCGAACAGGAAGTATCCGATGAAGAACACCCCGGCGCCGAGGCCGTAGACGGTCTCGCTGAAGCCGAGCTGCTGCGACATCTGCAGCTTGGCGAAGCCGACGTTCACGCGGTCGAGATACGCGATCACGTAGCAGAGCATCAGGAACGGAACGAGCCGCCAGAACACCTTCGTGTAGGTCTGTTCGACGAGATCGGCGGGGGGAGCGGCAGCTCCCGGCATCCGGGCGGCTTGCACGGTCATCAGGCTTCCTCCTTCTCCGCATCCGGCCCGTACGGGCCGAAGCTGGCGTTTATGCTTGTTGTGGCGCATTTTGGCAGCGCTTGCATCTTGCGTATCAGAGTTTGGCAGCGCTGCCAATCATGTTGTTCGAGGATGCAAAGCTTGGTATGTGCTCGGACGTCGTGGACGTCCCGTGATGTTGAGAGACGCGCCGTCATGAACGTCCATCAGCCGCGCCAGCGCCTCGTGACCCTGGCGGACGTCGCCCGGGAGGCGGGGGTCGGCGAGAGCACCGTGTCGCGGGTGCTGCGCCGGCACGGCTCCTTCTCGAAGGGCACGCAGGACCGCGTCGCGGAGGCGGTCGCGCGCCTCGGCTATGTGCCGAACCGGCTGGCCGGCAGCCTCGCGGGCTCGTCGACCTCGGCCGGGTCGCAGCTCGTCGGCATCGTGATCCCGTCGCTCACCAACATCGTCTTCCCGGACCTGCTGCGCGGCATCACGGCCGTGCTCGACCGGGCGGGTTTCCAGAGCGTGATCGGCGTCAGCGACTACGATCCCGAGCGGGAGGAGGCGCTTCTCGGCGCGCTGCTGTCGTGGCGGCCGGCCGGTCTGATCGTCACGGGACTCGAGCACACGCCGGGCGCGGTGGCGCGCCTGCGCGGGAGCGGGGTCCGGGTCGCGGAGATGATCGATACGGACGGGCCGGGCATCGACATCGTGGTCGGCTTCTCCAATCGCGAGGTCGGCCGCGCCAGCGCCCGCCATCTCCTCGGGCGCGGCTATCGCCGGATCGGCTATGTCGGCCACGATCTCGACCGCGACCTGCGCGCGGGCAAGCGCCTCGCCGGGTTCGAGTCGGCGCTGCGGGCGGGGGGGTACCCGCTCGCGGCCAGCGAGATCCAGGCCTGCCCCTCCTCTGCGGCCGCGGGCCGCGCGGCGCTCGCGCGCCTCCTTGCCCGCGCCCCCGATCTCGACGCCGTCTACTTCTCGAACGACGACATGGCGCTCGGCGGCTATTTCCACTGCCTCGCGGACGGGCTGCCGGTGCCGGGACGGCTCGCCCTGTTCGGCTATAACGGTCTCGACATCACCGCCGCGATGCCGCAGCCGCTCTCGACGGTCCGGACGCCGCGCCTGCGTATCGGCGAGGTCGCGGCCGAGCGGCTGGGCGCCGGCGGTCCCGCCGAGACGGTCGATCTCGGCTTCGAGCTGATCGAGGGAGCGACCGCATGAGCGAGAGCCAGCTGCGCGAGGAGATCTGCCGCTACGGGCGCTCGCTGTTCGAGCGCGGGCTGACGCCGGGCTCATCGGGCAACATCTCGCTGCGCCTCGACGACGGCGGCTGGCTGGTGACGCCGACCAACGCGTCGCTGGGCTTTCTCGACCCCGCCCGGATCGCGCGCCTCGACGCGCGCGGCAATCTCGTCTCGGGCGACGCGCCCACGAAGGAGATCCCGCTGCACGCGGCCCTCTACGAGAGCCGGGCGCAGGCGCGGGCGATCGTGCACCTGCACTCGACCCACGCGGTCGCGGTCTCGATGCTGCCCGAGATCGACCCGAAGGCGGTGCTGCCGCCCCTGACGCCCTATTACCTGATGCGCACGGGCGGCACCGCCCTCGTGCCCTATTTCCGCCCCGGCGATCCGGCGGTCGCCGACGCGATCCGGGGCCTGGCCGGGCGCTACGCCTCGGTGCTGCTGGCCAATCACGGCCCCGTCGTGGCCGGCACGAGCCTGGAGAACGCTGTCTTCGCCACCGAGGAGCTTGAGGAGACCGCGCGGCTCTACCTCCTGCTGCGCAACCTCAACCCGCGCAGCTTGAGCCCGCAGCAGGTGCAGGACCTGGTGAGCCATTTCGGCCTGACCCTGCCCGAGCACCGGGATTGCACGGGCGCGGGCCACGGGCAGGGCTGAGCCCGTACCCGTTCGACGGCGGCCCGATCCGCGTCAGCAGAAGGCGGGTTCGCGCAGGCGCGGCGCGCCCAAGGCGGAGAATGGCACCGGCGGCGGACGCCGGATCGTGAGCAGCACGTTCGAGCCGGCGACGATCCGGCCGCACCGGTCGCGCAACGGCGTCGGATACGGCATGAAGGGCACCCGGGTCCCGTCCGGCCGCTCGAGCACGGCCTGCTCGCCCCGGATCGCGCGGCCCTCCCGCATGGACACCGCCATCGGGCATTCGGCGTGCGGGAGCGGCGTGCCGTCGGGCCGGAAGATGCGCCAGCAGCCGCACCAGCGCTCCCGCCCTATGACCGGGCGGCGGCCCCAGAGTTCGGCGGCGGCCTCGTTGTAGTAGGTCAGCCAGCCCTGCGCATCGGTGGTGTAGAGGGCGGCGTCGATCTGCCTGAACAGTTCCGCTCGGCTCGGCTCGTAATTCCAGTCCGAGTCCGGTGCATCGAAATCATAGGAGAATTCGTCGGAACTCATCACGTACTCCCACGACAGGCGGGCTACGAAATGCCCGCTCTAGCATTTCGGCTGCCCCCATCTGTCGCGGTTACCTGGGAGCCCGTCACCTTCGCCGGGAGGCGAACGAGACCGACTCGTTAGGCGGGCGTGGCGTACGCCCGAACTCCAGATCGTCCAGCGATACGGGATTGTGCCTCGGAGCTTCCGGGGGCGGTCGCTCCGTCGACGCCATAACCGACCGGGGTCGGCCTGGGCTCTCTCGTATAGCCGTGTACGGACGGCCCTTATTTGCACAAGAAGTGCTCAGAAGCAATAGCCTCATCAAACGATGTGTCTAACAATTGATGGATCGATAGTCGCTTCGTGAGACCGGTATTCATTATGCGCTACCGGCCGTTGAACCGTTGCGTTTCACGCGGCCGGCGGGCGTCGACGGCGGGCCGGCCCGGCTCCGGCTCCGGCGCGGGTCTCATCTGCCTAAGTGGCTGATCATCAAGATGCAATGAGGTCCTTCCCGGCTCGACGAGGGCGGCCGCGCCCGGGCTGGAAGCGTCAGGCAGCCCGCAGGCCGCCAGAATCGGATCGGGTGAGGTCGAGCGTGCCGCCCTACGATTCGGCCCGTCCGAGGCTGATCGGAAGCCCGAATCCGCTGCCAGGTACGGTTTCGTCCGTTCGGCGCCAGAGATTCAGGAACGCGACGGCCGCGGCGCCTTGAGGCCGTGGGCGGGTTTTGGCGAGGCGGGCGCGCGCCGGTTCGAGGTTCGCCTCGTTCCGGCAGAGAAGGGCGTTGATCTCGCCGATCGGCGCCTGCCCCCGCGACGGCTCTGGCGACCCGTATCCCGGGGTGACGCCGGGTCGCCCGAGCCGTACTCTCCGGGCCGGGAGGCGTGGCATGGCGCATCATCACGAGCAAGACCACGAGCACGGCAGCACGCTGTCGCCCATGGACCTGCGGGTGCGCGCGCTCGAATCGATCCTCGTCGAGAAGGGCTACGTAGACCCCGCGGCCCTCGACGCGCTGATCGAGACCTACGAGACCAGGGTCGGGCCGCATAACGGTGCCCGGGTGGTCGCCCGCGCCTGGGT
Organism: Methylobacterium nigriterrae; assembly: GCF_037106235.1. NCBI lineage: Bacteria > Pseudomonadati > Pseudomonadota > Alphaproteobacteria > Hyphomicrobiales > Methylobacteriaceae > Methylobacterium > Methylobacterium nigriterrae. The sequence goes on from NZ_JBAWTG010000023.1 coordinate 31,346, forward strand.
CGACCCCGACTTCCGCGAGCGCCTCCTCGCGGATGCGACGCCGGCCATGCGCGAGCTCGATGTCGGGGGGCGCGGCGGCGAGCACATGGTGGTGGTCGCCAACACGCCCGAGGAGCACAACCTCGTCGTCTGCACGCTCTGCTCCTGCTATCCCTGGCCGGTCCTCGGCCTGCCGCCAGTCTGGTACAAGGCGCCCCCCTACCGCTCGCGCGCGGTGATCGAGCCCCGCGCGGTGCTGGCCGAGTTCGGCCTCAGCCTGCCGCCGGAGACCCGGATCCGGGTCTGGGACTCGACCGCGGAGCTGCGCTACATGGTGCTGCCGATGCGCCCGCCCGGCACCGAGGGGCTCGACGAGGCGGCGCTCGCCGCCCTCGTCACGCGCGACGCCATGATCGGCACCGGCCTTCCGCGCCGTCCCGAGATCCGGGCATGAACGGCGGCCAGGATCTCGGCGGCATGCACGGCTTCGGCCCCATCGCGCCGGAGGCGGACGAGCCGCGCTTCCATGCGGCCTGGGAGAAGAGGGTCTTCGGGCTCGCCATGGCGATGGGCCTGACGGGCACCTGGAACCTCGACGCCAGCCGCGCCGCCCGGGAATCGCTGCCGCCCGGCGAGTACCTGACGTCGAGCTACTACGCGATCTGGCTGAGGGCGCTCGAGCGGCAGGTGCAGGCCCATGGCCTCGCCAGCCCCGAGGAGCTTGCCACCGGCACGGTCTCGGCGCCGCCGGCGCCGGTCGCGCGGGTGTTGCGGGGCGAGGAGGTCGCCCCGCTCTTCGCCCGCGGCTTCCCGAGCGACCGTCCGGTCGGATCGGAGCCCCGGTTCGGCGTCGGCGAGAGCGTGCGGGCCCGAAATGTCCACCCGAGCGGCCACACCCGCCTGCCGCGCTACGTCCGCGGGCATGTCGGCACGGTCGAGCGCGTGCACGGCGGCTTCGTCTTCCCGGATTCGAACGCTCGGCTCGCGGGCGAGGCGCCGCAATGGCTCTACACCGTGCGCTTCTCCGGCGCGGCCATCTGGGGCGAGGCGGCCGAGCCCGGCCTCGCCGTCTCGGTGAACGCCTTCGAGAGCTACCTGGAGCCGGCCGCGTGAGCGGCGAGCCGCCCTTGGACGATCCGATCCTGGCCGATCCGATCCTGGCCGATCCGCCCTTGGCCGAGCCGGTCTTCGCGGAGCCTTGGGAGGCGCAGGCCTTCGCGCTCGTGGTCGCGCTGCATGATCGCGGCCTGTTCGGCTGGAGCGAGTGGGCGCGGGCCCTCGGCGCCGAGACCCGCCGCAGCGGCCGGCCGGCCGATTACGCGGCGTGGCTCGCGACGATCGAGGGCCTTCTGTCGGCCCGCGGCATCGCGAGCCCGGAGGCCCTGGCGGGGCGCCGAGCCGCTTTCGCGCGTGCCGCCGCCGCGACGCCGCACGGGCAGCCGATCGTGCTGGAAAACGACCCGGAGGCGCGGGGCTGAGAGCGGCCGCCGGGGAGGATCCGCGCGAGGGTCTTCTTGCTGACGCGGCCTCGCCAGCGCGCGGCCCCTCGTCCACACTGCCGGGCCGCGTAACTTTCGCGCGCGGCCCGCGAGTTGCAGGCGGCTGCGCGCCGGTCTCGGGCCGTGCCGCCGAGCAACACCGCAGGGGATCTGGCTGCCATGCGCGTCGTCGTCGACCTGAACCGGTGCCAGGGCTACGCGCAGTGCTGCTACGCGGCGCCCGAGCACTTCGTCCTGCGCGGGCACGAGATCCTGTTCTACGATCCGGAGCCCCCGGCCGAGAAGCGGGCCGAGATCGCCCGGGCGGTCCAGGCCTGCCCGGTCCGCGCCATCAGCGCCCAATTGTCCGAGGCCGAGCCCGGAGCCGAGCCGTGAGCGCGTCGGCGGAGCCCGGCGACGAGGCCGGCATCGTCATCGTCGGCGCCTCGCTCGCGGGCCTGCGCGGCGCCGAGGCCCTGCGCCGCCGGGGCTACGCGGGACCGCTCACGCTCGTCGGCGACGAGCCGCACCGCCCCTACGACCGGCCGCCCTTGTCGAAGCACGTCCTCGCCGGCGAGTTGCGGCCCGACGCGACGGGCCTGCCGAACCTCCTGCCGCTCCGGGCGCGATGGCGCCTCGGGCAGGCGGCGGTCGGGCTCGACCGGAAGGCGCGCCGCATCCGGCTCGCCGACGGGGCGGAGATCCCGTTCGCGCGGCTCCTCGTGGCGACGGGGGCGCGGGCGCGGCCCTGGCCGCAGGCCGATGGCGGCGCGCTCTCCGGCGTGTTCACGCTCCGCGGTCGCGACGATGCGGCCGCGCTCCGGGCCGCGCTCGTGCGGGGACCGGAGCGCATCCTCATCATCGGCGCCGGCCTGATCGGCTGCGAGGCCGCCTCCTGCTGCCGCGATCTCGGGCTGGCCGTGACGGTGGCCGATCCGAACCCGACGCCGCTCGCCCGCTCCCTCGGCGCCTCGATCGGCGGCGCCGTCGTCGCGCTGATGGCGAGGGCGGGCGTCGCGTTCCGCCCCGGAATCCAGGTTGAGACTCTCGAGGGGGACGCGTCCGGCCATGTCCGCCGGGCGCATCTCGCGGGCGGCGGCGCGATCGAGGCCGATCTCGTGATCGTGGCCCTCGGCGCCGTGCGCAGCACCGGCTGGCTCGCGGGCGCCGGCCTCATGGCCGATCCGGGCGGCGTGACCTGCGACGGCGCCTGCCGGGTGCTCGACGCGGGCGGGACGCCGTCCGAGGACATCTACGCGGCGGGCGACGTCGCGCGCTGGCCGAACCCGCTCTACGGTGGACGCCTCGTATCGGTCGAGCACTGGGGCAACGCCGTCGAGCAGGCCGAGCACGCCGCCCGCAACATGCTGTCAGGCCCGGAGGACCAGGCGCCCTACGCGCACCTGCCGGCCTTCTGGTCGAGCCAGTTCGGCGTCAACATCAAGGCCGTCGGGCTGACCGAGGGGGCGGACGCGGTGACGATCGTGCAGGGCTCGCGCGCCTCGGGTCGCTTCCTCGCCGTCTACGGGCGGGCCGGGCACAGCATCGCGGCCGTGTCCTTCGACCAGGCGCGCTGGCTGCCGTCCTATGCCGGCCGCATCGCGGCGGGCGCGGCCTTCCCGCCGATCCTCGACGCCACCGACCAGCCCGGGATCGAGGCGCTGCCGCCGGGCTTCCCGCCGCCGAGAGCGATGCGGATGGCGCCCGCACCGGGAGGGCTCCATGCCTGACGACACCCTGTTCGCGCAGGTCATGGACCCGGCCAACCGCGCCAACCCGTATCCGCTCTACGCCCGCCTGCGCGAGACGCCGGTGTCGCGCCAGCGCGACGGCACGTACGTGGTCAGCCGCCACGCGGCGATCCGCAGCCTCCTGTTCGACCCGCGCCTCAGCTCCGAGGACATCCCGCCGTCGCGCCGCCCGAACACAGGCAACCCGTTCAGGGACTGGGTCCTGAACCGCATCAAGGACCGGATCTCCAACGCGCACCGTCCCCTGATCTTCCGCGACGCGCCGGCGCACGACGCCCTGCGCCACCTCGTGATGAATCAGTTCACGGTCGAGCGGGTCCGGGCGAGCCACCGCCGGATCGAGACGGTCGTCGACGCTCTGATCGAGCGCTGCCGCGGGCGCGACCGGGTCTGCCTCGTCAACGATCTCTCCTACCCGCTGCCCGTCGCGGTGATCTGCGAACTGCTCGGCGTGCCGGAGACGGACGAGCCGCAATTCCAGGCCTGGGCTACGCAGCTCTCCACCGCACTCGAGCCCGACGCCAGGCGGGACGAGGCGACGCGACGCGCCAACGCGGCGAATTTCGACGCGATCTCGGCCTACATGCGCTCCCTCATCCGCGAGAAACGGCGCCGGCCCGCCGACGACATGCTGTCGGGCCTCGCCAACCACGCCGATCCGGCGACCGAGCGCATGGGGCTCTACGACCTGATCGCCACCGCGGTCCTGCTCCTCGTGGCCGGCCACGAGACCACCGTGAACCTCATCACCAACGGCATGCTGACGCTCCTGCGCCATCCCGACGAGCTGGAGCGGCTGCGCGCCGACCCCGAGCGGGCGCCGCGCCTGATCGAGGAATTGCTGCGCTACGAGCCGCCCGTGCATTTCCGGACCCGCAAGGCGACCGGCGACATCGAGATCGCGGGCGAGACGATCCCGAAGGGCTCGGCCGTGGTGCTGGCACTCGCGGCGGGCAGCCGCGATCCGGAGCGCTTCCGCGATCCGGACCGGTTCGACCCGGACCGGGAGGACAACCAGCATTTCGGCTTCGGAGGCGGCCTGCACTACTGCGTCGGCGCCCCGCTCGCGCGGATCGAGGTGGAGATCGCCCTGGTGAGCCTATGCCGGCGCCTGATCGGGCCGCGCCTCGCCGAGGACCCGCCGCCCTACCGGCCCGGGGCGGCCCTGCGCGGCCCCGCGGGGCTCGAGATCCGAATCGACGGCATCGCCTGACCGTCCGCACTCAGCGGCATCCGCCCAGGGGCGCAGGCCGTCGACGGCGAGACGCTGCGCCGCGTGCCGGTAGCCGATCTCCACCACCATCGCGTAGGCCGCCCAGTCGCGCAGGTCGATGCCCGCCAGGGGAGGGCGGATCACGACGGCGGCACGCTCGCGCGCGATCGCCGCCTGCGCGTCGCTCGAGACCGTGGCGGCCCGCAGGAGGAGCTGCGCGATGCCGGGTGTCGCCTCGGATGCGCCGAGAAGTCGCCGGATCGCGCGCCCGCGCCAGCTGCGCATCGGCATCTTCTCGAAGGCGAGGTCACTGCCGACATCGACGGCGAGCACCGCGCCCCGCTCGAGGTCGGCGAGGAGATCGGCCGGCAGGTTGTTCATGGTTCCGCCGTCGACGAGGACGCCGTCATCCGTGATCACGGGCGGCAGCAGGCCCGGGATCGCGATGCTGGCGCGCAGCGCCCGGACGAGATCGCCGCGGGTGTGGACCATGGCCGAGCCCGTCGTGAGGTTCGCCGAGACGCACAGGAAGGGGAGCCACAGGTTCTCGATCCGCACGTCGCCGAAATGCTGGCGCAGGCGCGTGTCGACCTTCACCCCTCGGGTCAGCGACAGCACCGGCAGGGTGTAGTCGTTGAGCGGCGAACTCGACACGAACGCCTGCAGGATGTGATTCTGGATCTCGTCGGTGTTCCAGCCCATCGCGAGGCTTGCGGCCACCACGGCGCCGATGCTGGTGCCGCCGACGAAGTCGATGGCGTGCCCGGCCTCCGCGAGTGCGCGCAGCACGCCGAGATGGGCGAAGCCCCGCGCGCCGCCCCCGCCGAGGACGAGGCCGTGCGCCCGCCCGCTCACGAGCCGGCCGACGCGCTCGTGATCGCCGGCATGGCCCGCCCGGACCTGATGGCGCATCGCCACGGCGAGCGCGTCGATCGCCGGGTCGGCCGCGCGCGGCGAGGGGGCGTCGGCGGCCTGCTCGATCACGAGGTCGCAGCGGCGCCAGCCGTCCGGCGAGCCCATGTCGGTGCCCTTCAGGGCCGGGAAGGGCGGCTCTCCGGGGGCGGCGAGGAGGAGGACGTGGTCGGCCCGGCGCAGGCAGAGGCGGGTCCAGGCGCAGACCGGATCGTCGGCCGCGTAGACGACGCGCGCGTGCTCGGTCTCGAAGGTGTGGAACCAGGTCTCGTCCGCCCCGTCCGGCCAGGCGGCGAGCCAGCCGGTGCGGGCTCCGAGCGCCCGCGCGAGGGCCTGGCCGAAGCGCACGGCCGAGACGCCGTGCGTCACGCCGATCACCGCGAAGGTCATTGGGGCGTGAAGCGCCGGCCGCGCCGCCGCACCGCGGCGCAGCCGGTCGGCGAGCAGCCGGGCGAAGTAGAGCATCGCCCCGGGATGACGCAGGGCGAGATCGTCGAAGGCGTCCCGGCTCAGGCGCAGGAGAAGGGAGTCGCGCAGCACCGTGGCGGTGGCCGAGCGCGGCCCGTTCGAGAGGAGCGCCACCTCGCCGACGGTCTCGGGCGGTCGCAGCCGCGCGATGCGGTGGGCCGCACCCGTGGCCGGGTCGTGGCTCGCGACGCCGATCGCCCCCGAAACGAGCACGTAGAGGCTGTCGGCCTCCTCGCCCTCCTTGAACAGGATGCGTCCGCCCGGAATCGCGAGCGGTTCGAGCCGCAGCCGGATGGCCTCGGCCGTCGCGTCGTCGAGCCCGTCGAGGAAGGGGACGCGGTAGGCGGCGCGCATCAGGGTGTCGGCGCCGCTCATCCGACCAACTCCGCGGCCTTGCGCTTCAGTGCCGTGGCGGCCCCGGCATAGCCGCCCGCGCCGCCGTCGACGAAATGGAGGTGGCCCGGCCCGAGGCGGGCGGGGCTGAAGCAGGTGACGACCGCCGAATCCTGGCGCACGAGGCCGAAGCGGAGGAGGCCCGCGGCTTCCGCCGCCGCGAGCCGCTCCTCGATCCGCGCCGCCGTCCCGGGCGTGCAATCGGCCGTCATCCGCAAGCCGTCGTCGTACTTGCGGAAATCGGAATTCGCCACGACTTCGCGCAGGTAACGGCGGGGCGAGAAGCCCGGCAGGGACAGGCTGGTCCGGAAGAGGGCGGTGGAGGCGAGCGTCCGGGCGACGCGCCGGAGCGGTTCGGCGAGGCGGCTCAGCGTGGCGGGCCGGGCCGGCCCGTCCTTCAGCGCGACGCGCCGCGCCCGCCAGCCCAGGCGCGGGCCGCGGTCGGGGAGCGGATGGCCCATCCGGGGATCCGCCTCGACGAGATCGATCACCGCGCCGATCGCCTGCCGCAGAGCCGCCGGGTCGGCGCCCGCCTCCGGCACCACGATCAGCGACAGGATCACGCCGTTCCGGGCTCGCGTCGCCTCGAAGCGGCACATCAGGCCGGTGAGGTCCGGCTCCGTTCCGGGCGGCGCGGGCGGCAGCGCCTCGAGCCCGCGCTTCATCGCGGCCTCCGCCCAGGCGAGCCCGCCGCCCCGGATCATCGCGTAGGCGGCATCCGGCGATGGCGCGTAGCGGGCGACGCGCACGTCGTAGCCGGCCGCGCGCACCGTCCGCATCGGCACGAGGGCCGCCCGCAGGTCGAGGCCGAGGCGCTCGCGCACGTAGGTGATGCAGGCGGAGAAGACCGGGCGGACGACGTCGTCCTCGCCGGGCGCGAGCAGGACGCTCGCGCCGTCGCCCCCGAACACGAAGGGGAGGTCGGTGCCCGGGAGCGCGTTCTTCACCGCCGCGATGACGGCGGCCGCCGCGTAGTTGACGGAGCGGTACGCCCCCGCCTCGATGGCCCGGGTCGATCCGACGATGTCGCAGAGCCCGATCGTCCAGTCGTCCGGCAGCGGCCGGTAGAGGGCCTCGTCGAGCACCTCGTCGAAGCGCGTGAAGGCCGGAAGGTCCGCGTAGTGGAACGGGGCGAATCCGGGCGTCAGGGTCAGCATCGCTCAGGACCGTTCAGGAGCCGCCCGGCGATCCGGAAAGATCCTCCGCACAGCACGTGCGCATCCTACCAGCGCGCTGGGCCGGTGGCTCGTGCCAACTGGCATTCGCCCGGATCCGTTCGGTCGTTACGCCCGCCCGCCGGCCTCGCCGCCGGCCATACCGCTTCGGCGGGGTTCGTTCGCCGCGGCGCCCGCCGTCCGTTTCCGTACGGTCCCGGCGACCGGAGACCGGCCTCCGGCGGCGCGGTTGCCATCGGCGGAACGCCTGGGCGAACATGCGATGCCCGGGCGTCCCTGGTCTCGGGGGCTCGGCCCCTTGGCGAGGAGTGAGCGGAATGAAGGTTCTCGCGGTCCATCCCAGCGGCCTGATGTACACGAAGATTTTCCTGCGCCTGGAGCCGCTGGGTCTCGAGATCGTCGCCGGGGCGGCCCGCAGCGCCGGACACGACGTCCGGCTGATCGACCTGCAGGTCGAGACGCACGCGGATTTCCACCGCCTCGTGCGCTCCTTCCGGCCGGACGTGATCGCCTTCTCGTGCAATTACCTCGCGAACGTTCCCGAGGTGATCGACCTCGCCAAGGCCGCCAAGCACGAGGTGCCGCGCGCCTTCGTCTTCATCGGCGGCCACAGCGCCTCCTTCACCGCGCACGAACTCCTCGAACACGCGCAGGGCGCGGTCGATTGCGTGCTGAAGGGCGAGGGCGAGGCGGTGCTGCCGGCCTTCCTGGAGGCCGTCGAGCACGACCGCAAGGCGGTCTCCAGCGTGCCCGGCGCCGTCACCCTCGACGGCGAGGGCCCGGCCCCCGGCTTCGTCGCCTCGCTGGACGATTCCCGGCCCGCGCGCGATCTGCTGCGCCACCGGCGCAAGTACTTCATCGGCGTGCTGGATCCTTGCGCCTCCGTCGAGTTCGCGCGCGGCTGCCCGTGGGACTGCACCTTCTGCTCGGCCTGGACCTTCTACGGCCGCTCCTATCGGGCGATGAGCCCGGAGCGCGCCGTGGACGAGGTCGCCTCGATCGCCGAACCCGGCATCTTCCTCGTCGACGACGTCGCCTTCGTTCACGAGAAGCACGGGCTCGCCATCGGCGAGGGCCTCGCGCGGCGCGGCATCAAGAAGGAATATTACCTCGAGACCCGGGGCGACGTGCTCCTGCGCAACAAGGAGGCGTTCCGCTTCTGGAGCACGATCGGGCTCAAGTACATGTTCATCGGGCTCGAGGCGGTGGACGAGGAGGGCCTGAAGAAGTTCCGCAAGCGGATCGCGCTCGACAAGAACTTCGAGGCGCTCGAATTCGCCCGCTCCCTCGGAATCACGGTGGCGATCAACCTGATCGCCGACCCGGACTGGGACCACGACCGTTTCGAGACCATCCGGCAATGGTGCCTGGAGATCCCCGAGATCGTGAACATCAGCGTCAACACGCCCTATCCCGGCACCGAGATCTGGCGCACCGAGACGCGGCCCCTGCAGAGCCTCGATTACCGGCTCTACGACATCCAGCACGCGGTGCTGCCGACGAAGCTGCCGCTGCACGAATTCTACGCCGAGCTCGTCAAGACGCAGCAGGTCCTCAACCGGAAGCATCTCGGCTGGCGCGCGCTCGCCGCCACCGCCGGCATCTCGGCGCGCCACCTCATGCGCGGACAGACCAATTTCCTGCGGATGCTGTGGAAGTTCAACAGCGTGTTCGACCCGCGCCTGCAGCTTGCCGATCACGCCCGCGAGGTGCGCTACGCGATGCGGCCGCCGCCGGCCCAGGCGGTCGCCAAGATCGACCCGCGCGCGCTCTACATCCACCCGCCGCAGGGACGGAGGGGTCGGGCCTCGCTCGACGACGCCAGCGAGCGCTTCGTCGAGGAGACCCGCATGGGCGCGGCAGCGCCCTGATCCGCGCGGGCGGGCGAGAGGCGTCCGGCAAGCGCGGCGCGAGGCTCGGCGGCGTCTCCTGCACCGCCCCACCGCCAACTCCTGCCCGCGGGACCGAGGAGGGTCACGTCGAGGGGAGTGCGGTCGATACAGTAGAGCCGCAGAAAAGCGTGAGTATAAGTTCATCCGCTGAAGATCGATCGGCGTAATTTCGACCTCTTCCGAAACAGGTTTCCGTCCGCGCGCGTTGCGCCTGTGACACGCGACGGAACGCGGCCGACGGGAGTGGCAGGTGGCGGATTTCGCCCGCGCGCGCGAGCGCATGCTGGCGCGCCAGATCGAGGGGCGCGGCATCGCCGACAGGCGCCTGCTCGACGCGATGCGCGCGGTGCCCCGAGAGGCGTTCGTACCCGAGGACATGCGGGAATTCGCCTACGAGGACGGCCCGCTGCCGATCGCGGCCGGCCAGACCGTTTCGCAACCCTACATCGTGGCCCTGATGCTGGAGGCCGCCGAGATCGGTCCGGATGACCGCGTCCTCGAGATCGGAGCGGGCTCTGGCTACGCGGCCGCCGTGATGAGCCGGCTGGCGGGAAGCGTCCTGGCGATCGAGCGGCACCGGGTGCTCGCCGAGGAAGCGCGCGGGCGCCTGGCCCGGCTCGGCTACGACAACGCCACCGTGCGGGAAGGGGACGGCACCCTCGGCGCGCCCGAGGACGCGCCCTTCGACGCGATCGTGGCCGCGGCCGGCGGACCCTCCGTGCCGGATACGCTGCGCCGCCAGCTCCGGCTGGGCGGGCGCCTCGTCATGCCGGTCGGCTCGCGCGAGCACGCCCAGACCCTCGTCAAGGTGGTGCGTCTGGGCGAGGATGCATTCGCCGAGGAATCTCTCGGGCCGGTGAGCTTCGTCCCGCTGATCGGCGCCCACGGCTGGAGCGACGGCATTGCGGCCGAGCCGTCGCGCGCCGAACCGATGCAGGCAAGGCGGGCGCGGCGCGGGCCGGTGCCCGCCGCGCCGCTGCCCGAGCTCATCCGAGAGGCGGCCGAGCCGCTGCCGAACCTCGACGATCCGGCCTTCGGCCGGCTGATCGACCGCTTCGGGCGGTCCCGCGTCGTGCTCCTCGGCGAGGCGACCCACGGAACCTCCGAGTTCTACCGGGCACGGGCCGCCATCACCCGGCGCCTCGTCGAGGCGCACGGCTTCAGGATCGTGGCGGTCGAGGCCGACTGGCCGGACGCGGCGACCGTCGACGCCTACGTACGGGGGCGCCCGCGCCGGGGCGGGCCGGCTCCCTTCGGGCGGTTCCCGACCTGGATGTGGCGCAATGCGGAGGTTCGGGATTTCCTGGGCTGGCTGCGGGAGCACAATTTCGCGATGCCCGAGGCGTCGCTGCGCGCGGGTTTCTACGGGCTCGACCTCTACAGTCTCTCGGCCTCGATCGAGGCGGTGCTCGCCTACCTCGACGAGCATGATTCCGAGGCCGCCCGCGTCGCCCGCGAACGCTACGGGTGCCTGACCCGCTGGCAGCACGATCCCTCGACCTATGGCCGCGCCGCCCTGAGCGCGGGCTACGCGCTCTGCGAGGAAGCCGTCGTCGCCGCGTTGCGCGATCTCCTCGCCCGCCGGCTGGAGGAGGCCGAGGCCGCGCGCGAGGCCCTGTTCGACGCGACCCAGAACGCGCGCCTGATCGCGGCGGCCGAGCACTATTACCGCGCGATGTATTACGGCTCGGACGAATCCTGGAACCTGCGCGACCGCCACATGTTCGAGACGCTCCGCAACCTGCTCGACGCCGGCGGAACGGAGGCGCGGGCCGTGGTCTGGGCCCACAACTCGCATATCGGCAACGCGGCCGCGACCGAGATGGGCGTGGTCCGCGACGAGATCAATCTGGGCCAATGCTGCCGCGAGCATTTCGGCCGGGATGCCGCGCTGATCGGCTTCGGGACCGATCGGGGCACCGTGGCGGCGGCGTCGGACTGGGACGGCATCCTCGAGATCAAGCGCGTGCGCCCGGCCCTGCGCGACAGCTTCGAGGCCCTGTGCCGCGAATCCGGGGAGCCGTCCTTCCTGCTCGACCTGCGCGCGGGGCGGCACGAGGCCCTCCGCCGTCGCCTGCTCGATCCGCGCCTGCAGCGCTTCATCGGGGTGATCTACCGGCCCGAGACCGAGCGCTGGAGCCACTACCTCGAAGCCTCCGCGCCCGAGCAGTTCGACGCCTGGATCTGGTTCGCCGAGACGCGGGCGGTCACGCCGCTGGGGCCCGAGACCCGGGCAGGCACGCCCGAGACCTTCCCGTTCGGGCTCTGAGCGGCCGGGCTCAGGCGTTCTGATGCCGCTCGCGGGCGCTCTCCTCGCCGGCGGAATGGCCGCTCCCGTGAGGAACGGCGAAGCGGGGATGGCGGACCACGATGGCCGGCCTCGCCTGGCGCACGGGCGGCAGGTCCGGGTACCAGATCTTCACGTGCGTGCCGGCGCGGGGGTCAATGATGGTGAGCGTCATCGCCATCTCCTCTTCCATGCCGCGAGCATCGCGCCATCGCGCCCCGGCGGCTGTGACGAGGATCACGCCCGCGGATCTCCTGCCTTCGGACGCGGCAGGAATGGATCTCATCTGCATTTTTGAGGACGGGTGCGGGCGAACGCGAGTACGCCGAAGTAGAACGGCGTTCCCGGCGCGTGATCATCCGCCGACTCGGCCGGTCCGGACAGTCGTGCGGAGCTGTCCGACCGAGGCTGCACCGGTCGCCGACCGACCGAGCAAGTCGCCTGTCGCGAGTCTCGGCTGCGTCGGGTTACAGCGCCAGGCCGGATTTGCTGTATTAATAATTCTCGTCCTTGTCGCTCGCGGATCCGCAGGCCAAGATCACGCCCCGGCGGCCAGCCTGAAACGAGAGCCGCCGGACCCGCCCGCGGGTGGCCGACGCCCCGGGGACGATCCTCAGGACCGTTCCCGGCGACCGCCCGAACCGCGTTCGCGCGAGCCGAGGCCCCGGGCAGCCATGGGAGGATCTTTCACGATGACACGACGCAATGGCCTGGCGCTCGCAGCGATGCTGGCGGGAACGGCGGCGACGACGCTTCCGGCAGCGGCCCAGGATCCGGCCTTCTCGGGCGGCACCATCAAGATCGGCGTCCTCAACGACCAGTCCGGCACCTACGCGGAGTTCGGCGGGCGCTCCTCCGTCGAGGCGGCCAAGATGGCGGTGGAGGATTTCGGCGGCAAGCTCAACGACATCCCGATCGAGATCCTCTCGGCCGATCACCAGAACAAGCCCGACATCGCCTCCTCGATCGCGCGCAGCTGGTACGACCGGGACGGGGTCGACGCGATCGTGGATCTGACGACCTCCTCGGTGGCGCTCGCGGTACAGGGCCTGTCCAAGGAGAAGAAGAAGATCACCATGGTGACGGGCGCGGCCACCAGCGAGCTCACCGGCAGGCAATGCACGCCCTACGGCTTCCACTGGGCCTACGACACCCGCGCGCTCGCGGTCGGCACGGGCGGTGCCCTGGTGCAGCAGGGCGGCGACACCTGGTTCTTCCTCACGGCCGACTACGCCTTCGGCTACTCGCTCGAGGAGGAGACGAGCCGCTACGTGAAATCGAAGGGCGGAAAGATCCTGGGCAGCGTGCGCCACCCGCTCTCGGCGCAGGATTACTCCTCCTTCCTGCTCCAGGCGCAGGGCTCGGGCGCGAAGGTGATCGGGCTCGCCAACGCCGGCAACGACACCGCGAACGCCATCAAGCAGGCCTCGGAGTTCGGCATCACCGAGGGCAACCAGCGCCTCGCCGCGCTCCTGTTCACCCTGGCGGAGGTGCACGGCCTCGGCCTCAAGGTCGCCCAGGGGCTGACCCTGACGGAGGGCTGGTACTGGGACCTCACCGACGAGAGCCGCGCCTTCGGGCAGCGCTTCATGAAGCGCACCGGCAAGATGCCGAACATGGTCCATGTCGGCACCTACTCGGCGGTGCTGCAATACCTCAAATCCGTGAAGGCCGCCGGCACCGACGAGACCGACGCCGTGAACAAGCAACTCCATTCGCTGCCGGTGGACGACGTCTTCGCGCATGGCGGCAAGGTCCTGCCGAACGGGCGCATGGTCCACGACATGTACCTGTTCCAGGTGAAGAAGCCCGCCGAATCGAAGGGCGAGTGGGATCTCTACAAGCACCTCGCCACGATTCCGGGCGCCGAGGCCTTCGCCAAGGCCGAGGAGAGCGGCTGCCCGCTGACGGTGTCGGCGCGCTGAAACGCCCGCGGACGGGAGCGCCGCGCGCGCCGCGCGGCGTCATCCCCTCGGCCAGGCGAAGAGGGCCTGCGCCTGCGCGACCTCGGCGCCGATGAAGGCCGCGACCTCGCGGATATGGGCGGCCTTCCGGTGGTCCTCGTGGATGTGCATGTGGAACGTGCGCGTCAGGGAGAGCGACTCCGGCAGCACGACGGCGAGGTCCGGGTGGGATGCCGCGATGAAGGCCGGTAGGATGCACAGGCCGGCGCCCGCGAGCGTGGCGTAGACCTGAGCCAGCAGGTTGGTGCTGCGCAGGCGGGCCGACACGTCCGGGCCGATCACGTTGAGGTAGTTGAGTTCGCGGGCGAACAGCATGTCCTCGATGTAGCCTACGAAGGGATGCCGGACGAGGTCGGCGCTCGTCCGGATCGGCGGGGCCGCGTCGAGGTAGCGGCGCGCCCCGTATACGAAGAGCCGGTAGTCGGTGAGGCGGCGCGCCACCACCCGCGCCTGGTCCGGGCTCGACAGGCTGATCACGATGTCGGCCTCGCGCTTCGACAGGCTGAAGATCCGGGCAGTCGCCATGATCTCGATCTCCAGCCCCGGATGCCGCTCGGCGAGGCGGTGCATCCGGGGCGCCAGGAACATGCTGCCGAAGCCGTCCGGCGCGCCGATGCGCACGGTGCCCACGATCGTGCGGCCGGTGCTGCCCGCCGCCGCGGTGGCCGACACGAAGGCGCTCTCCATCGCTTCCGCCGCGGCGAGCAGGCCCTCGCCGGCCTCCGTCAGGGCGTAGCCGACGTGGCTCTTGTGGAAGAGGCGGCTGTTCAGGCGCTCCTCCAGCGCCAGGATGCGCCGCGCTACCGTGGTGTGCTCGGTGCCGGTCCGCACCGCCGCGGCCGTCAGCGTGCCGGCACGTGCCACCGCCAGGAAGAAGCGCAGGTCGTCCCAGTTGTGGCCCGGCTTCCGGCTGCTCATCGGTGCCTCGTCGATCCATGACGGACCATGTCGGCTCGGGCCGGCACTGTGCATCGATGCACAATGGATGGGAAGCGGACGCGCTTTATCGTGCGCGGATTGCTGCTACCCTCTCACGTAAAACCGGGCCGCACGATCGGCCCGGGTCCGGGGAAACGGCAGAAGGAGCGCGGCCATGCGCGCGATCGGGCATTTCATCGGCGGCCGTCAGGTCGAGGGGACGAGCGGGCGCTACGCCGACGTGTTCTACCCGACCACCGGCGAGGTCCAGGCTCGCGTGGCGCTGGCGAGCGCCGGGGAGATGCGGGCGGCGATCGAGAATGCCGCGCAGGCGCAACCCGCCTGGGCCGCGCAGAACCCGCAGAAGCGCGCCCGCGTCATGATGCGCTTCCTCGAGCTGATCCGCGCCGAGATCGATTCCCTCGCGGAACTCCTGGCGAGCGAGCACGGCAAGACGGTGCCGGACGCCAAGGGCGACATCCAGCGCGGCGTCGAGGTGGTGGAGTTCGCGGCCGGCATCCCGCACCTCCTCAAGGGCGAGTACACGGAAGGGGCGGGGACCGGCATCGACGTCTACTCGATGCGCCAGCCGCTCGGCGTCGTCGCCGGCATCACCCCCTTCAACTTCCCGGCGATGATCCCGCTCTGGAAATGCGCGCCCGCCATCGCCTGCGGCAACGCCTTCATCCTGAAGCCGTCCGAGCGCGACCCGTCGGTGCCGATCCGGATCGCCGAGATCTTTCTGGAGGCGGGGCTGCCTCCGGGCATCCTCAATGTCGTCAACGGCGACAAGGAGGCCGTCGACGCGATCCTCGACGACGAGGACGTCCGGGCGGTGGGCTTCGTGGGCTCGTCCCAGATCGCCGAATACATCTACGTGCGCTCGGCCCAGACGGGGAAGCGCGCCCAGTGTTTCGGCGGCGCCAAGAACCACATGATCGTGATGCCCGACGCCGATATGGGCCAGGCGGTCGACGCCCTGATCGGGGCCGGCTACGGCTCGGCCGGCGAGCGCTGCATGGCGATCTCGGTCGCGGTGCCTGTCGGCGAGGCCACGGCCGACCGGCTGATGGAGCGCCTGATCCCGCGGGTCGAGTCCCTGAAGATCGGCCCCTCGCACGATGCGTCCGCCGATTACGGCCCGCTCGTCACCCGCGAGGCGGTGGAGCGCGTGCGCGGCTACATCGACACCGGCCTGCGCGAGGGCGCCGAGCTTTCGGTCGACGGGCGCGACTTCAGGCTCCAGGGCTACGAGAACGGCTTCTACATGGGCGGCTCGCTGTTCGACCGCGTCACCCCCGACATGACGATCTACCGGGAGGAGATCTTCGGCCCGGTCCTCTCGGTGGTGCGGGCGAAGGATTACGAGGAGGCGCTGGCGCTGCCCTCGACGCACCAGTACGGCAACGGCGTCGCGATCTTCACCCAGGACGGCGACGCGGCGCGCGATTTCACCGCCCGGGTCAATGTCGGCATGGTCGGCGTCAACGTGCCGATCCCGGTGCCGATCGCCTACCACACCTTCGGCGGCTGGAAGCGCTCGGGCTTCGGCGACCTGAACCAGCACGGGCCGGACGCGATCCGCTTCTACACGAAGACCAAGACGGTGACGTCGCGCTGGCCCTCCGGCATCAAGAGCGGCGCCGAGTTCTCGATCCCGACCATGCGCTGAACGAATACGGGAGGCGTGCCGTGGATTTCGAGCTCGACGAGGACAGGGCCGCGATCCGCGCGATGGCGGCCGGATTCGCCGCGGAGGAACTGGCGCCGCGCGCCATCGAATGGGACCGGGCGCGCCACTTCCCCGTCGATACCCTGCGGCGGGCTGCGGCGCTCGGCATGGCCGGCATCTACGTCGGCGAGGAGCACGGCGGCTCGGGGCTGACCCGCCTCGACGCGGCGCTGATCTTCGAGGCGCTGGCGAGCGGCTGCCCGACGGTGGCGGCCTTCCTGTCGATCCACAACATGTGCGCCTGGATGATCGACGTCTTCGGCGACGCCGAGCAGCGCCGGCGCTGGCTGCCCGGCCTGATGTCCATGGATTCGATCGCGAGCTACTGCCTCACCGAGGCGGGCTCCGGCTCCGACGCGGCGAGCCTGCGCACGCGGGCCGAGCGGCGGGGCGACAATTACATCCTGAACGGCGAGAAGCAGTTCATCTCGGGCGCGGGCGCGAGTGATCTCTACCTCTGCATGGTGCGCACTGGCGGGGAGGGACCGAGGGGCATCTCGGCGATCGTCGTGCCCAAGGACACGCCCGGCCTCTCCTTCGGCGCGAACGAGCACAAGATGGGCTGGAACGCGCAGCCCACCCGCGCGGTGATCTTCAGCGACGCCCGCGTGCCGGCCGAGAACCGCCTGGGACCCGAGGGCGAGGGTTTCCGCTACGCCATGGCCGGGCTCGACGGCGGGCGCCTCAACATCGCCGCCTGCTCGCTCGGCGGCGCGCAGGCGGCCCTCGACAAGTCGGTCGCGTATCTCGCCGAGCGCCGCGCCTTCGGGCGGCAGCTCGCGGAGTTCCAGGCCCTGCAATTCCGCCTCGCCGACATGGCGACGGACCTCGAAGTGGCGCGCACCTTCCTGTGGCGCGCGGCATCGGCGCTCGACGCCAAGACCTCCGGGAGCCCGGCGCCCGACGTGACCCGG
Source organism: Methylobacterium nigriterrae (assembly GCF_037106235.1). Classification (NCBI taxonomy): domain Bacteria; kingdom Pseudomonadati; phylum Pseudomonadota; class Alphaproteobacteria; order Hyphomicrobiales; family Methylobacteriaceae; genus Methylobacterium; species Methylobacterium nigriterrae. The sequence continues at coordinate 48,422 of NZ_JBAWTG010000023.1, forward strand.
CTCAGCGCCATGGCGAAGCGCTTCGTCACCGACGCGGCTTTCGCGGTCGCCAACGAGGCGCTACAGCTCCATGGCGGCTACGGGTACCTGACCGAATACGGCATCGAGAAGATCGTCCGCGATCTGCGCGTCCACCAGATCCTGGAAGGCTCGAACGAGATCATGCGGGTGATCATCGCCCGCTCGCTCCTCGGGGGGCGCTGATGGGCCAGGACGTCATCGTCGAGGCGACGGGGAGCCTCGGGCGCATCCGCCTGAACCGGCCGAAGGCGCTCAATGCGCTCACCCACGCCATGATCGGCGCCATCGACGCAGCCCTCGACCGCTTCGCCGAGGATCCCGCCATCGGCGCCGTGCTCCTGAGCGGAGAGGGCGAGCGGGGCCTCTGCGCGGGCGGCGACCTGCGCTCCCTCTACGAGAGCGAGGGCACGGGCTTCGCGGAAGACTTCTGGCGCGACGAGTACCGGCTCGATGCCCGCATCGCCCGGTTCGGGAAGCCCTTCGTGGCCCTGATGGACGGGATCACGATGGGCGGCGGCGTCGGCGTCTCGGCCCATGCCCGCCACCGCGTCGTCACCGAGCGCTCGCGGATCGCGCTGCCGGAGACCGGCATCGGCTACCTGCCCGACGTCGGCGCGACCTGGCTGCTGCCGCAGGCGCCGGGCGAGGTCGGCACCTATCTCGGGCTCACCGGCGAGCCGGCCGGCGCGGCCGATGCCCTCTACGCGGGCCTCGCCGACCTGATGGTGCCGGGCGCGGCGTTGCCGGAGCTGGTCGCGGCGCTCGCGCGCCTCTCCCCGGACGCCGGCCATGACGGCGTGCGGGCCCTTCTCGACGATCACGCGCAGGCGCCCGGTCCCGCGCCGCTCGCGCAGGCCCGCGCGCTGATCGACCGCTGCTTCGCCTACGACGCGGTGGACGAGATCCTGAGCGCGCTCGCCGCCGACGGATCGGACTTCGCCCTCCGCACCCGCGAGACGCTGCTCACGAAGGCCCCCGCGAGCCTCGTCCTGACGCTCTGCCTGCTCAGGCTTGGGCGAGGGGCGCCCTCGCTCGAAGCCTGCCTCGAGCGCGAGTTCCACGCCTCGCTGGCGCTTCTCGCCGAGGGCGACTTCCGCGAGGGCATCCGCGCCGCGGTGATCGACAAGGACCGAAGGCCCCGCTGGTCGCCGGCGACGCTGGGCGCCGTCGACCCGGCCCGGATCGCGCGCTGGCTGGAGCCGCGGGCCGAGCCGGTGTTTTCAAAGGCGCGTACCGGACCGATCTGACGGGAGACCGACTTCAGGACCCGCGCCCTCATCCTGGAGGCGCCCGCGCAGCCGGCCTCGAAGGAGGGCTCCAGCGGGCGCGCGATGTCAGGAGGATTCCTTCGAGGCCCGCTGCGCGACGGCACCTCGGGATCAGGCCGTCGGTGGGAGGCGCACACGACGTAGCAGGGAGGACAAGGGATGGCTGGGACCATCGGGTTCATCGGGCTCGGCAACATGGGCGGGCCGATGGCGGCGAACCTCGCGAAGGCGGGATTCTCCGTACGGGGCTTCGACCTCGCGCCGGCCTCGCTGGAGGCCGCTCGCGGAGCCGGGATCGCGGTGGCGGGCTCCGCGCTGGAGGCGGCCGAGGGCGCCGAGACCGTGATCACCATGCTGCCGGCCGGGCGGCACGTGGTCGAGGTTTGGACGCAGCTCGCCGGGAACCTGCCGGCCGGCACGCTGCTCATCGATTCCTCGACCGTCGACGTGGACAGCGCCCGCAGGGCGCACGCGCTGGCGGACGCGCGCGGCTGTCCATCGATCGACGCGCCGGTCTCCGGCGGCACCGGCGGCGCAAAGGCCGGGACGTTGACCTTCATGGCGGGCGGCTCCGAGGCCGCCTTCGCGCGGGCCGAGCCGATCCTCAAGGCGATGGGCCGCGCGATCTTCCATTGCGGCGGGGCCGGCGCGGGCCAGGCCGCCAAGATCTGCAACAACATGATCCTCGGCATCTCGATGATCGGCGTCTGCGAGGCCTTCGCTCTGGCCGAGAAGCTCGGCCTGTCGCGCCAGGCCCTGTTCGACGTCGCGTCGGTCTCGTCCGGACAGTGCTGGTCGCTCACCACCTATTGCCCGGTGGCGGGGCCGGTTCCGACCTCACCCGCCAATAGCGGCTACAGGCCGGGCTTTGCAGCGAGCCTGATGCTGAAGGACCTGCGCCTCGCCCAGGCCGCGGCCGGCGCGGCCGGGGCCTCGACACCGCTGGGCGCGGAGGCCGCGCAACTCTACGCTCTGTTCGAGGGCCTCGGGCACGGGGGAGACGATTTCTCCGCCATCATCAACCTGCTCCGGGGCCGCGACACGGGAGACCAGGGCTGATGGCCTACGAGACGATCCTCACGGAGACGCGCGGGCGCGTCCTGCTGATCACGCTGAACCGCCCCAAGGCGCTCAACGCCCTCAACCGGCAGCTCACCGAGGAACTCATCGCGGCCGCCTGCGAGGCCGACGCCGACCCGGATATCGGATGCATCGTCCTGACGGGCTCGGACAGGGCCTTCGCGGCCGGCGCCGACATCAAGGAGATGCAGGACGCGAGCTACGCGCAGATGTACGCGAGCGACCATTTCGCGGCCTGGGAGCGGTTCGCGGCCCTGCGCACGCCGGTGATCGCGGCGGTGGCCGGCTACGCCCTCGGGGGCGGCTGCGAGCTCGCCATGATGTGCGACTTCATCCTGGCCGCCGACACCGCACGGTTCGGCCAGCCCGAGATCAAGCTCGGCGTGATGCCGGGGATCGGCGGCAGCCAGCGGCTGACCCGGTTCGTGGGAAAGTCCAAGGCCATGGAGATGTGCCTTACGGGCCGCAACATGGACGCGGCCGAGGCCGAGCGCTCGGGCCTCGTGTCCCGCGTGGTGCCGGCCGACGAGCTCCTCGGCGAAGCGATGCGCACGGCCGAGGCCGTCGCCTCGATGTCGCTCCCGATCGCCATGATGACCAAGGAGGCGGTCAACCGCGCCTACGAGACGACGCTCACCGAGGGCATCCGCTTCGAGCGCCGCGTCTTCCACGCCACCTTCGCCACCGAGGATCAGAAGGAGGGCATGGCCGCCTTCGTGGAGAAGCGCCAGCCGAAGTTCCGGAACGCCTGAGATTGTGCTGATTCCGAGGGACCGAGACTGCTTCGAGAGCAGACATGATGCGATGAATTGATGCAATAATATCCAAAAAAGATCTGGGAGAACGGCCATGCCGAGCTTTCGTGAGGCGCGCGATTTTCTGCTGACGCATCGCACCGATTACGAGACCGCCTATGACGGTTTCCGCTGGCCGGACGCTGCCGCGTTCAACTGGGCGCTCGACTGGTTCGACGCCGACCTCGCCGGGAATCCAGAGAGTCGCGACCGTGCGGCGCTCTGGATTGTCGATGCGGCCTCGGGTGCCGAGACGAAGGTCAGCTTCGCCGAGATGAGCGCGCGCTCGAACCGGGTGGCGAATCACCTGCGGTCGCTCGGACTCGAGCGCGGCGACCACCTGCTCCTGCTCCTCGGCAACGTTCCGCCCCTGTGGGAGACGATGCTGGCGGCGATGAAGCTCGGCGTCGTCGTCATCCCGGCCACGACCTTGCTCACCGCCGAGGAACTGGCCGATCGGCTCGATCGCGGCCGGGCCCGCATGATCGTCGCGGGTCCCGAGCAGGTCGCGAAATGCGACGCGCTCGACACCGAGGGCGTGATCCGGGTCGTGACCGGCCCGGCGGCGCCGGGCTGGCACGCCTACGCGGAGGCCGACGCGGCCTCGGAGCGCTTCACGCCGGACGCGCCGACCGGGGCCGAGGAACCGCTCCTCCTCTACTTCACCTCGGGCACTACCGCGAAGCCGAAGCTCGTCCGCCACAGCCACCGCTCCTATCCGGTCGGCGCGCTCTCCACCATGTACTGGCTCGGCCTGCGACCCGGCGACGTGCACCTGAACGTCTCCTCCCCCGGCTGGGCGAAGCACGCCTGGAGCTGCTTCTTCGCGCCCTGGAATGCCGGCGCCACGGTGTTCATCTGCAACCAGGCGCCGTTCAGCGCCAAGGCCCTGCTCGCCGTGATGGCTCGCTGCGGCGTCACCACGCTGTGCGCGCCGCCGACCGTGTGGCGGCTGGTGATCCAGGAGGACCTGACCGCGGACAGATTGGCGCTGCGCGAGGTCTGCGCGGCCGGCGAGCCCCTGAATCCCGAGGTGATCGAGCGGATCCGTCATGCCTGGGGTCTCACCATCCGGGACGGCTACGGCCAGACCGAGACCACCGCCCAGATCGCCAATTCACCGGGCCAGCCCGTTACGGTCGGGGCGATGGGCCGGCCGCTGCCGGGCTACCGGGTGCGCATTCTCGACCACGACGACCACCCGGCGCAGGAAGGCGAGGTCTGCCTCGCGCTCGGCGCCGACCGGCCGGCCGGCCTGATGCAGGGCTATCAGACGGAGACCGGTGGGGTCGCGCCCGTTGCAGGCGCGGTCTACCGCACCGGCGACGTCGCCTTCCTCGACGAGGACGGCTACCTCACCTTCGTGGGGCGCTCGGACGACGTCTTCAAGTCGTCGGGCTACCGCATCAGCCCGTTCGAGCTCGAGAGCGTGCTCATCGAGCACGAGGCGGTCGCCGAGGCCGCGGTGATCCCGGCGCCGGACGTGATCCGCTCGGCCATCCCGAAAGCTTTCGTCTCCCTCGTCGGGGGCGCCGAGCCGAGCCGCGAGATAGCACTCGCTATCTTCCGCTTCACCAACGCCCGTCTCGCGCCGTTCAAGCGCCTGCGCGGCATCGAGTTCGTGGAGGAACTGCCGAAGACCATCTCGGGTAAGATCCGTCGCGTTCAACTCCGCCGCCTCGAGCACGAGGGCCGTACCGAGGACGTCTATCGGGGCATCGCCTTCAAGCAGTCCGACTTTCCGGAGCTGCGCGAAGGCCAGGAGAAGACGTAGCGAGCCGTTCAGGCGACCTGCGAGGCTTGCGCGCTCACGCAGCGCGCTCGGCGAGGCGAGCTCGCGCTGCGCTCCATCTCCCGAACCGGGAGAGAGGGCGTCCGCTCCGATCCAGGCACGATGCGGTGAGCCACCGCGACATCGTGCTAAATCGTCAGTCGCTCGACCGCGACGGCGGTCGCCTCGCCGCCGCCGATGCAGAGGCTGGCGATGCCGCGCCTGAGATCGTAGGTTTTCAGCGCGGCGAGCAGCGTCACGAGGATGCGCGCGCCCGAGGCGCCGATCGGGTGGCCGAGCGCGCAGGCGCCGCCGTGGACGTTGACGCGGTCGTGGGCGAGGTCGAGGTCGCGCATCGCCGCCATGGCGACCACCGCGAAGGCCTCGTTGATCTCGTAGAGGTCGACATCCCCGGCCGTCCAGCCGACCCGCTGCAGGAGCTTGCGCATGGCGCCGACCGGGGCCGTAGTGAACAGGTTCGGGGCCTGCGCGTGCGAGGCGTGGCCACGGATCGCCGCGAGGGGGGTCAACCCGCGGCGCTCGGCCTCCGACGCCCGCATCAGCACGAGCGCCGCCGCGCCATCCGAGATCGAGCTCGAGTTCGCCGCCGTCACGGTGCCGCCCTCGCGGAAGGCCGGACGGAGTGAGGGGATCTTATCGGGACGCGCTTTTGCCGGCTGCTCGTCCTCGGCGATCGCGCGGTCGGCCTTCGGGCCGCCGACGCTCACGGGCACGATCTCGTCCCGGAAGCGTCCCACCTCGGTCGCCTCCCGGGCCCGGGCGAGGGAGGCGAGGGCGTAGTTGTCCTGGGCCTCGCGGGTGAACTGGTAGGATTCGGCGCAATCCTCCGCGAAGGTCCCCATCAGGCGTCCGCGGTCATAGGCGTCCTCGAGGCCGTCGAGGAACATGTGGTCGCGGACTGTGCCGTGGCCCATGCGGTAGCCGGCGCGCGCGCGGTCGAGGAGGTAGGGGGCGTTCGTCATGCTCTCCATGCCGCCCGCGACCGCGATGCCCGTGCTGCCGATCGCGATGGCGTCGTGGGCGAGCATGACCGCCTTCATGCCGGATCCGCACATCTTGTTGATCGTGGTCGCGCCCGCACCGAGCGGGAGCCCGGCGCCCAGCGCCGCCTGGCGCGCCGGGGCCTGGCCCTGGCCCGCCGGGAGCACACAGCCGAACACGACCTCGTCCACCTCGTCCGCGGGCAGCGCGGCGCGCACGAGCGCCGCCTGAATCGCGGCCGCGCCGAGGCGCGGGGCCGGCAGGTCCGCGAAGGCCCCCTGGAGCGCGCCGATCGGGGTCCGGGCCGCCCCCACGACGACGATTGGATCCTGCATGGCGGTCTCCTGTCGGTCAGCGCGGCGCCATCCGGAGAGCGCCGTCGAGGCGGATCACCTCGCCGTTGAGCATCGGGTTCTCGATGGCGTGCTGAACGAGTGACGCGTACTCGTCCGGGCGGCCGAGGCGGGGCGGGAAGGGAACGGAGGCGCCGAGCGAGGCTTTCACGTCCTCGGGCATCGCTGCCATCATGGGCGTCTCGAACACGCCGGGCGCGATCGTGACGACCCGGATGCCGAAGCGCGACAGCTCGCGCGCCAGCGGCAGGGTCATGCTGGCGACCCCGCCCTTCGATGCCGCGTAGGCCGCCTGGCCGACCTGCCCGTCGAAGGCCGCGACCGAGGCCGTATTCACGATGACGCCGCGCTCACCCTCGGGACCGGGCTCGCCGCGCGCGATGGCCTCGGCCGCGAGGCGGATCATGTTGAAGCTGCCGACGAGGTTGATCTGGACGGTCCGCGCGAAGCTCGCCAGCGCGTGCGGTCCTGAACGGCCGAGGACGCGCTCGCTCGTGGCGATGCCGGCGCAGTTCACGAGGCCGGAGAGCTGGCCGAAGGCGTCGAGGGCGGCGCTGACGGCGGCGCGCCCGTCATCCTCGCTCGTCACGTCGGTGCGCACCACGCGGATGTTGGGTCCGAGCGTCTCGGCCGTTGCCCATACCCCACGCTCGTCGATGTCGGTCGCGACGACACGGGCGCCGAGGCCGACGAGACGCCGCGCGACGGCCTCTCCAAGGCCGGAGGCCGCGCCGGTGACAAGGATGGTGCTGCCGTCGATCTTCATCGCTCAACCGCTTGTTCGCGACGTGTTTCGGCCGCCACGGGCAGGGGGCGCCCTTGCTAGAGCGGCTTGCGGATCTTGCGCGCGATCAGGCCCACGATGCCCTCGCGGAAAAGCAGCACGCAGACCACGAAGACGAAGCCCTGGATGATCGTCACCCAGGCGCCGAACTCCGCGAGGTAATTCTCCATCGCGACGATCACGAAGGCGCCGGCGATCGGGCCGAACACCGTTCCCATCCCGCCGACGAGTGTCATCAGCACCACCTCGCCCGACATCGACCAGTGAACGTCGGTGAGCGAGGCGAGCTGGAACACAATCGCCTTGGTGGCACCGGCGAGCCCCGCGAGCGTCGTCGAGAGGACGAAGACCGCGAGCTTGTAGCGGGTCGTGCGGTAGCCGAGCGAGACCGCCCGGGGCTCGTTGTCGCGGATTGCCTTGAGCACCTGTCCGAAGGGTGAGTGGATGATCCGGTAGATGAGCAGCATGCCGCCGAAGAAGATCAGCGCCACGAGCACGTAGAGCACCCGGTCGTCGGCGAGACTGACGAGGCCGAACAGCTTGCCGCGCGGCACGGCCTGAATGCCGTCCTCGCCTCCGGTCATCTTGGCCTGCAGGGAGAAGAAGAACACCATCTGCGCGAGCGCCAGGGTGATCATCGAGAAGTAGATGCCCTGGCGCCGGATCGCGAGCGAGCCGAAGACGAGGCCGAGAAGCGCGGCGGTGAGCGTCCCGCACAGGATCGCGACTTCCGGGTTCAAGCCCCAGGTCTTGGCCGCGTAGGCGCTGACGTAGCTCGCCATCCCGAAATAGGCGGCGTGCCCGAAGCTCAGGAGGCCGCCGTAGCCGAGGAGCAGGTTGAAGGCGAGCGCGAACAGCGCGAAGCACAGCACCTTCATCAGGAAGACGGGGTAGAGCACGAAGGGCAGCACCGCGAGGACCGCCGCGAGGCCAATGAAGACCATGCGGTGCAGGGCCTTGGCATCCCGGCTGTCCGGCAGGGTGGCGGCGATCGGGGCGGCTTCGACCGGGGCGGCAGCGTGGGCCATGAATCAGGTCCTCGGTTCAGGTCCTCGGGCGGGGCGTCACGCCGGTTTGCCGAACAGGCCGGCGGGCTTCACCAGCAGCACCAGCACCATGATGACGAAGATCGCGGTGGCCGAGGCCTCCGGGTAGAACACCTTGGTCAGGCCCTCGACGAGCCCGAGGGAGAAGCCGGTGAGGATGGACCCCAGGATCGAGCCCATGCCGCCGATGACGACCACCGCGAAGACCACGATGATGAGATCGGCGCCCATGTTCGGATTGACCGAGTAGACCGGCGCGGCCAGGACGCCCGCGAGCGCCGCCAGCGCCACGCCGAACCCGTAGGTGAGCGTCAGGAGCAGCGGCACGTTGACGCCGAAAGCCTGGACGAGGGTCGGGTTTTCCGTGGCGGCGCGCAGATAAGCCCCGAGCTTCGTCTTCTCGATGACGAGCCAGGTGGCCAGGCAGACGACGAGCGAGAAGGCGACGATCCAGCCCCGGTAGTTCGGAAGGAACATGAAGGGCAGGCGCTGCCCGCCCGCGAGCTCCGGAGGGATCGCGTAGGGCAGTCCCGACACGCCGTACTCGTTGCGGAACAGGCCTTGGATGATCAGCGCGAGGCCGAATGTCAGAAGCAGGCCGTAGAGATGGTCGAGCTTGTACAGCCGGGCGATCAGGAGCCGCTCGAGCAGGACGCCGAACAGCCCGACCGCGAGCGGCGCCAAAATGAGCGCCCACCAATAGCCGAGCCCGGCATAGTTGAGGAGCATCCAGGCGACGAAGGCGCCCATCATGTACTGCGCCCCGTGGGCGAAGTTGATGATGTTCAGGAGGCCGAAGATGATCGCGAGGCCGAGCGACAGGAGCGCGTAGAACGAGCCATTGATCAGGCCGAGCAGCAATTGGCCGAACAGAGCCTGGGTCGGAACCCCGAAGATCGTCGTCATGGGCGGTCAAGCCTCGTCCGAAGAAGTGGATCCGGCCGGGCGCATCCGGCCGGTCGCGATCAGCCCTTGACCAGCGGGCAGCCGCCCTCGTTGAGGGGCCGGAAGGCCTCCTTGCCGGGGATCGTGGCGAGCAGCTTGTAGAGGTCCCACTCGCCCTTCGACTCGGCCGGCTTCTTCACCTCGAACAGGTACATATTGTGGATCTTGCGCCCGTCCGGCCGTACCTCGCCCTTGCCGAAGAGCGGGTCGTCGGTCGGGATCTCCTTCATCTTCGCGACCGTGGCGGCGCCGTCCTTGGCGGATTTCAGGGCCTCGACGGCCTTGAGGTAGTGCAGGATGCCGGCATAGACGCCGGCCTGCGCGGCGGTCGGTTTCTTGCCGCCGAATTGCTTTGCGAAACGGTCGGAGAAGCTGCGGGTCGCGTCGGTCAGGTCCCAGTAGAACGGCTCGGTGAGCACGAGCCCTTGCGCGACACGCGGCGTCAGGGAGTGGATGTCCGAGGAGAAGATCAGCAGGCCCGCGAGCGCCTGGCCCCCTTCCGTGATGCCGAACTCGGCCGCCTGCTTGACCGCGTTGATGGTGTCGCCGCCGGCATTGGCGAGCCCGATCACCTTGGCGCCGGAACTCTGCGCCTGCAGCAGGAACGAGGAGAAGTCCGAGTTCGGGAACGGCGTCTTGACCGAGCCGATGACCTTGCCGCCGTTCTTCGTCACGACCGCCGAGGTGTCGCGCTGGAGCGCCTGCCCGAACGCGTAATCAGCGGTGACGAAGAACCACGTGTCGCCGCCGCGCTTGACCATGGCGCCGCCGGTGCCGTTCGCGAGCGCCGCGGTGTCGTAGGTCCAGTGCACGGTGTTGGGCGTGCATTGCGATCCCGTGAGGTCGGCCGTGCCCGCGCCCGAGTTGATGTGAACCTTGTTCTTCTCGCGCGTCACCTGGTTGACGGCGAGCGCCACCGAGGAGGTGACCACGTCGACGATCAGGTCGACGCCGTCGCGGTCATACCATTGCCGGGCGATGGCCGAGCCGACATCGGGCTTGTTCTGGTGGTCGGCGGAGATGATGTCGACCTTGAGCCCGTGCTCGGCCGGCTTGAAGTCCTCAAGCGCCATCCGGGCGGCGACGACCGAGCCTTCGCCGGAGATGTCGGAATAGACGCCGGAACGGTCGTTCAGCACGCCGATCTTGACGGGGACCATGTCCTGCGCGCGCGCCGCAACGGACCCCACCGCCAGCACGCCGAGTGCCGTGGCGAGCCGAATTCCCTTGAGCATGTTCCTCTCCTCGTGCGCCGCGTGGTCTTCGGTCAGACGACGCCGGCGAAGCCGCCCCGCCTCTCCTGGCCCGTGACCCGGCTTGTTATGGTCGAGGGGACCTAAGGCCCGTCCGCAGCGGCAGTTTTAGACCCCGAGGTAAGCGTGCAGTTTGCCGATATTGGCGTCAAGCTCCGCATTCAGGATGCAGTCTACAACGCGGCCCTGTTCTACCACGAAGTGCCGGTTCGCCACGGTCTGGGCGAAGCGGAAGTTCTGCTCGACGAGGAGGATCGTGTAGCCCTCGCCCTTGAGGCGCGCGAGGGTGCGGCCGATCTGCTGCACGATGACGGGGGCGAGGCCCTCCGTCGGCTCGTCGAGCAGGATCAGCTTGGCGCCGGTGCGCAGGATGCGGCCGATCGCGAGCATCTGCTGCTCTCCCCCCGAGAGCTTGGTACCCTGGCTGGAGGCGCGCTCCTCGAGGTTGGGGAAGAGGGTGTAGATTTCGCGCACCGACATGCCGCCGGGCTTCACACGCGGCGGTAGCATCAGGTTCTCGTAGACCGAGAGGCTCGAGAAGATCCCGCGCTCCTCCGGCACGTAGCCGATGCCGAGCCGGGCGATGGCGCGCGACGACATTCCGACGGTCTCGGCGCCCTCGTAGCGCACCGAGCCCGTGCGCCGGCCCAGGATCCCCATGATCGCCCGCAGCGTCGTGGTCTTGCCCGCGCCGTTGCGCCCGAGCAGCGTCACGACCTCGCCCCGGCGCATGTCGAAGCGCATCCCGTGCAGCACGTGGCTCTCGCCGTACCAGCCCTCCAGTCCCTCGACGACGAGGCTCGGCCCCGCGGCGCCCTCGGGCGCGACCCCGCGCTCCGCCACCTCAAGCATGACCGGCTCCGATATAGGCCTCGACCACCCGCGGGTCCTGGGAGACGGCGGCGTAGTCGCCCTCCGCCAGGATCTTGCCGCGGGCCAGAACGGTGATCCGGTCGGACAGCGAGGCGACGACCGAGAGATTGTGCTCCACCATCAGGATGGTGCGGTCCCGGGCGATCCGGCGGATCAGCTCCGCAGTGCGGTCGACGTCCTCGCGGCCCATGCCGGCCATCGGCTCGTCGAGAAGCAGCATCTCGGGGTCGAGCGCCAGCGTCGTGGCGATCTCGAGCGCGCGCTTGCGCCCGTAGGAGAGCTCCACCGCCGGCATGTCGGCGAAGGAGGCGAGCCCGACGGCCTCGACGAGCGCGAGCGCCTCGGCGTCGAGCGCGCGCAGCACCCGCTCGGAGCGCCAGAAGTCGAACGAATCGCCGCGCCGGCGCCGCTGCAGGGCGATGCGGACGTTCTCCTTGACGGTGAGGTGCGGGAACACCGCCGAGATCTGGAAGGAACGCACGAGGCCGAGCCGCGCCACGTCGGCGGGGCGCGAGCGGGTGATGTCGCGCCCGTTGTAGCGGATCGAGCCGGCCGTCGGCGTCAGGAATTTCGTGAGCAGATTGAAGCACGTGGTCTTGCCGGCGCCGTTCGGGCCGATCAGCGCGTGGATGGTGCCGCGCCGGACCTTCAGGGCGACGCCGTTGACGGCGCGGAAGCCCTTGAACTCCATCGTCAGGTCGTCGGTCTCGAGCGCGAACTCGCTCATCCACCCCTCCCGCACCGGTTGCATCGGCCCGGCGCCGTTTCGGAACTTTCCATGTACGTCCGGTGTACGTCCGGTCCGTCCGGCGGCGTTCCCGCGCGCCCGAGTTGTGCGGAACTGTGCCGTGTCCGGTCCGGCGCCGCAAGCGATCCGGGGCGGCCCGGCCGCGCCGGGCCGGGACAAGTCCGGCCGGTCTGTTTGCGCGCCCCGGCCGGCGCCACCCTGGCCGTCCCGAGCGCGGCCCTATCTTGCAAGCCGATACGGTCCCGCTCGACGCCGGCTCGCGGGGCACCGGGCAGGGAGGTCTGCGATGGCCCATTTCATCAACGCGCGCGACAGCCTCGTCACGGACGCCATCGACGGCCTGCTCGCGGCGAGCGGCGGGCGCCTCGCCCGGCTCGACGGCTACCCGGAGATCCGCGTCGTGCTGCGGGCCGAGCGCGATCCGGGCCGGGTCGCGGTGGTCTCGGGCGGCGGCTCGGGCCACGAGCCCGCCCATGCGGGCTTCGTCGGCGCGGGGCTGCTGACGGCGGCGGTCTGCGGCGACGTCTTCGCCTCGCCCTCGGTCGAGGCGGTGCTCGCCGGCATCCGGGCCGTGACGGGGCCGGCCGGGTGCGTGCTCGTCGTCAAGAACTACGCGGGCGACCGGCTGAATTTCGGCCTCGCCGCCGAGCGCGCCCGCGCCGAGGGGCTCCTGGTCGAGACGGTGCTGGTGGCCGACGACGTCGCGCTGCCGGGGGCTGCCCAGCCGCGGGGCATCGCCGGCACGCTCTTCGTCCACAAGGCGGCCGGGCACGCGGCCGCCGCGGGCCGCCCGCTCGCCGAGGTCGCCGCGCTCGCCCGCCGGGCGGCCGGGGCGGCGCGCTCGCTCGGCATCGCGGTCTCGACCGCGACGATGCCCGGCTCCGAGCCGGAGCCCCGCCTCGCGCCGGGCCAGGCCGAGCTCGGCCTCGGCATCCACGGCGAGCCCGGCGCCGAGCGCATCGCGCTGCCGCCGGCCCGCGAGTTGGCCGCCCTGATGGCCGCCCGCTTCCCGGAGCCCGTCGCCTCGGCCGAGCGCCTGGCGCTGCTGGTCAACAACCTCGGCTCGGCGACCGCGCTCGAGATGCAGGTCCTGACGCGCGCCGTGCTCGACACCGCTCTCGGCGCCCGGGTGCGCTTCCTCCTCGGCCCGGCGCCCGCGATGACGGCGCTGGACATGCACGGCGCCTCGCTCTCGCTGCTCGCCCTCGACGACGCGCTGGAGGAGGCGCTCCTGTCGGAGACGCCGGTGCCGGCCTGGCCGCGGGCCTCGGCGGTGCGCCCGGCGCGCGTCGTGCCGCTGCCGGAGGGCCGCGCCCGCGCCGCAGTCCCGGCCTCGCGGGACGCCGCGGTCGCGGCCCGGATCGAGGCGGTCTGCCGGGCGCTCGTCGCCGCGGAAGCGCCGCTCAACGCGCTCGACGCCAAGATCGGCGACGGCGATACCGGCACCACCTTCGCGGGCGCCGGGCGCGCCGTGCTCGCCGATCTCGACCGGCTGCCGCAGGCCGAGCCCGCCGCCCTCTGCCACGCCCTCGGCGAGCGGCTCGGCCGCGCGGCCGGCGGGTCGAGCGGCGTCCTCATGTCGATCTTCTTCGCGGCGACGGGATCGAGCCTCGCGGCCGGCGCCTCCTGGCCCGACGCCCTCACCGAGGGCATCGCGCGGCTCAGGGCCTATGGCGGCGCCGGCCCCGGCGACCGCACGCTCCTCGACGCGCTCATCCCGGCGGTCGCGGCCCTGCGCACGGGCGGCGCCGCCGCGGCGGCCGACGCCGCCGAGGCCGGCGCGCGCTCGACCGCCGCGATGGAGCGGGCCGGCACCGGCCGCTCCAGCTACCTCGCGGCGTCGGACCTCGCGGGCCACGAAGATCCCGGCGCGGCGGCGGTCGCGATCGCGTTTCGGGCGTTCGCGGCGGGCTGATACGCCAGCCGCTTGATCGAAGCGGCCGGCGTATCAGCAAGCCCGCGCGGCGCCTGAGCGAGAACGATTTCTGCCATCGCGAAGCGATCAGTCGGAAATCGTATGAGGCGGTCCCCGGCCGTTCAGGCCGGGCCGGCGTTCAGGATGCGACCGCCGATGCCGATCCAGCCGTCGCCCGTGCTGCGGCCGTTCGCGTCGAGGGGCGCGAACACCTCGGGGTTGAGGTTCCAGTACGTCACCTCGTAGGCCGCCGGGTCGTCCGACAGCGAGATGGCCGGCCTGATCTGCCGGGCATGCGCGATCAGGTTGCGCAGGTTCCCCGCCGTCAGCCGGACGTGCAGCATGCGGGCATCCTTCCAGGTCGCGTGGCCGGCCTCGACGGTGTTGTCGGCCGCGACCGTCAGGTAGGGGCTGCCGCGCCGCAGGGGCACCGTGAAGATGCTGAGGCCCGTGCAGGTCGGGCCGCAGGTGTCCTGGTTGTCGATGACGGCCCCGTCCAGCATGCCGGGCCGCGTGTCGAAGGCGGTGACGCCCCAGATGAACGCGGTTCCCGTCACGGTGTCGCGCAGCGTGACGTAGGTGTCGAGATGGCTGCCGCCGCCATTCGTGCCGCCCGCGAAGGGCAGCCGCACCTCGACCTGCACGTCGAGCGCCTTGCCGTCGCGCCAGGGGCGCCAGCGCAGGCGCGGCGTGGTCGCGATGGTGGTGGCGGTCAGGCCGAAGGGCTGGCCCTTGTTGGCCCGCTGCTCGAAGGCGTCGAAGGCCGTCTTGATCGCGCGGGTGTCGATGCCGATGCCGAACTGGCCGCCGTATTCCTGCAGGCCGTTGAAGCCCGTCACGCCGTCGACGATGTCCTGGTTGCCCGGCCCCTTGATGCCGGTGCCGGTGTTCGGCAGCCCGGTGATCACCGAGGTGTCCATCCCGGTGCGGAACAGGGTGTTGTCCGGGGCGGCGCCGCCGTTGGCGATGTTCGAGAAGAAGGGGTGGTCGTAGACGTCGCCGGGCGGCGGCCTGTCCGAGTCGAAGATCCGCGCGTGGATGTTCGGGCCGTCCGCGCCGAGCCGCGTCGGCCGCCGGTCGAAGAAGCCCGAGGCCGCGTAGCGGGCGATCCCCGCCGGCCAGTCGCTGCCGAGGGACTTGCGCAAGTCGGGGTTGAGCTGCTGGCTCAGATATTCGCGCGGAGCGAAGCCGAGGCTCGGCATGCGGCCCTCGGCCTTGCCGTTCGCCCGCCAGTGGGCGAGCGGGTCGATGCCGGCCGCCCGCACGTCGGGGTTGAGGGCGAGGTATTGGCCCGCGTCGAAGACCGGCAGCGTGTCGGCGATGCCCGAGCAGGAGCGGCCGGTGTCGCGATGGAACCAGCCCCCGCCCACCGCCACGAAGCCGTGGCCCGGGTCCCGGCCCCGATAGGTGCTGACGATCCTGTCGTGCTGGTTGCAGAAATAGCCTGTCTGCGACTGCGCGAGGGCGAGGCCCGGCAGCAGCATCAGGCCGAGCGACAGGACGGCTCTCTTCACGGGCTTGCCTCGTCGTGGTCGGGACCGGTCGGCGCCCCTGACCTATCCTCGCGGTTCCGGCAAGGAAACCCGGCAAGGTCCGCGGGGCCGAGCGATGCGCGCCGCGGCGCCGGGTTGACGGTTGCTCCCGATCGGCCGCCAACGCGCGCTGCGAGGCCGGGATCGTGCCGCGCAGGTGAAACCAAGACCGCCCGGACCTGGAAATCGTCAGACCGCCAGGCGCCCTGGCCGTACCAAGCACGGCCCGGGCTCAGGCACGGGACGGCGCATCAGCCCGCCCGGCCGATCGTCGCCTCGATCTGGCCGTGCGGCTCGTCGGTCGGCAGGAAGACCGCGCCGCGGCCATCGAGGCCGAAGGGCGCGAGGTCGACCGGGACGTAGTGCCTGTTCGGCATCGCGAGGCGGATCTCGGCGATCTCCGGCACGGCGGCGAGCGCCGCCTCGCCCATCCGGTACATGCTGTCCTGGATGCCGTGGCTGAAGGTGGCGCCGAACACCGCGAGCAGCGTGTCGAGCACGAGGGCGTTCGCGGTGCCGTAATCGGCGGGCCGCCCGCGCCACGTCCAGGTCGCGTCCATGCTGGTGGCGGCGATGCGGTCGGCGGCGTCGGGCAACGTGCGGTAGGCATCGTCCACGAAGCCGGCGAAGCCCGAGCCCGTGGTCTTCATGAAGGTGTAGCCGCGCAGGCCCGAGCGCAGCTCGGAAGCTCCGCGCCGGGCGCGCAGGCCGACATGGCCGGTGCCGTTGCCGTCGAGGGTGAAGGTGTGGCCGTGCGGCGTGCCGTCGATCGCGCGGCGCAGCCAGCGCGTCTCGCTCGCCTCGACGCTGACCTCCTCGACCTGCGGATAGGTCTCGAGGAACACGGCCGCCACGTGTCCCGCGAAGGTCTCGGCATCGGCCTCGACGTGCCGGGCGGCCGTCACGTTGACGATGTTGCGGATGCTGTCGGTGGCCACGATCGACCGGTTGTCGGCCCCGGTCCAGGCCGCCGCGAAGCCGCCGCGCAGCATCACCCCGAGGGTGAGCTCGCGCACCTCGTGGCGATCGCCGCGCCGCGCGAGGCGCAGGACGCGCACCCGGCTCTTGCCGTAGGTCGCGGCAATTAGGGGCATGGGGGTCTCCTCGTGGACGGGGCGGGCTCGACGCTAGAGCACGATGCGGGAAAGTGGAATCCGGCTTTCCGGAATCATCGTGCGACCACAATAAGATAGAGCATGCTGCCGTTTCCACGGAATAGAAGCATGCTCCAGGCCGGGCTCGGCCAGGGCGGCAAGCGGGCGGGCCCTGCGCCGCGGGCTTGCGGCGACACGTATCGATGCCGGCGCGGATCGACCGGAAAGATCTGATACGGCGTCCGCCCGGTCCCTTCGTGTTGGTGCGGGCTCCCACTCTCGCCCTCATCCTGAGGTGCCGCAGCGCAGCGGAGGCCTCCTTCGAGGCCGCTGGCGCGGCGCCTCAGGATGAGGGCGAGGGTGGGATTCGACCATCGATCCGCGCCACGCGCTCCCCCTCTCCCGTGCGGGAGAGGGCTGGGGTGAGGGGTTGCGCCTTCTCCGGGTAGGCCGCGCCCCTCACCCGGTCCGCTGGCGCGGACTCGACCTCTCCCGCACGGGAGAGGTGGGGAAGCTCGGTCCGGCGCCAGCCGTCCCGCCCTCGCCCGCACCGAAGGGATCAGCCGGCGACGGTATGAACCCTCGCCCGGTCCCGCGCGGGAGGGAGGGCGCCCGGGCCGAGCAGGCAGGTCACCAGCTCGGCCGCGACGAGCGCCGCGATCACCGCCGGGCGCTTGTCGCGCACGCGCCCCCCGCCGATCGGGCAGACGAGGCGGGCGACTTGCGCCTCCGGCAGGCCGAGGTCGCGGAAGGCGCGCAGGAAGGTGGCCCGCTTCGTCGCCGAGCCGATCAGCCCGAGATAGGCGAAGTCGCCGCGTTCCAGGAGGCTCGCGCAGAGCTGGGCGTCGAGGGCGTGGGCATGGGTCATCACCACGTGGGCGGCGGCCGGCGGCGCGGCCTCGGCCGCGGCCACGGGATCGCCGACGATCCGCTCCACGCCCGGGAGGCCGAGCCGCGCGATCTCCTCCTGCCGCGCGTCGACGATGCGGGTGCGGAAGGGCAGGGGCGCGAGGGCGCCGGCGAGCGCGCGGCCGACATGGCCGGCGCCGTAGACGACCACGAGCGGCCGGGCGGCCCGCGCCCGCGCCTCCGCCCGTTCCAGCGCAGCCAGCGTCGCGGCATCGGCGCGGCGGATCTCGAGGCGCACGGAGCCGCCGCAGCACTGGCCGGTCTCCGGCCCGAGCGCGCGGCGCAGGCTCGCCTCGGCACGGCCCCCGGCCAGCAGGGCGCGGGCGGCCGCGACCGCCTCCCACTCGCAGGTGCCGCCGCCGATCGTGCCGAGGACGCCGTCCGCGGTGACGAGCATGGCGGCGCCGGCCTCGCGCGGGGTCGAACCGCGCGCCTCGGCGAGGGTCACGAGCGCGGCGGGGCGCCCGGCCGTCAGCGCCCTGGCCAGGGCGTCGGCGAGGGCCCCGCTCACGGCGCCCCGGCGGCCCGCATCCGCTCGACGGCGTCGAGCACGCGCTCGGGCGTCGCGGGCGCGTCGAGGCGCGGGCAGATCCGGTGGTGGGCCACGCTCGCCACCGCGTCCGAGAGCGCGTGCAGCCCCGCGATGGCGAGCATCAGGGGCGGCTCGCCGACGGCCTTCGAGCGGTAGATCGTCGGGGCCCGGTTCTCGTTCTCGTAGAGCGCCACGTTGAAGACGCGCGGGCGGTCGCCGCAGGCCGGGATCTTGTAGGTCGAGGGCGCGTGCGTGCGCAGGCGGCCGGCCTCGTCCCACCACAGCTCCTCGGTGGTGAGCCAGCCGAGCCCCTGGACGAAGCCGCCCTCGATCTGGCCGCGGTCGATCGCCGGGTTCAGCGAGCGCCCGCAATCGTGCAGGATGTCGGCGCGCTCGATCCGGTACTCGCCCGTCAGCGTGTCGACGGCCGCCTGCACGCAGGCCGCCCCGTAGGCGAAGTAGTAGAACGGGTGGCCGCGCCCGGCATCCCGGTCCCAGTGGATCTCCGGCGTCCTGTAGAAGCCGGTGGCCGAGAGCTGCACCCGGGCGAGATAGGCGCGGTGCACGAGCTCGGCCCAGGCGATCTCCTGGTTGCCGACGCGCACCCGGTTCGGCAGGAACAGGACGGTGCCGGGCGCGACGCTCCAGGCCTCGGCCGCGAAGGCGCGCAGGCGCTCGCGCAGGGTCTCGGCGGCCGCGCGGGCCGCCATGCCGTTGAGGTCGGCGCCCGCGGAGGCCGCGGTGGCGGAGGTGTTCGGCACCTTGCCCGTGCTCGTCGCGGTGATGCGGACGCGGCCGGCGTCGATCTGCAGGGTCTCGGCCACCACCTGCGCGACCTTGACGTGCAGGCCCTGGCCCATCTCGGTGCCGCCGTGGTTCAGGCCGACCGAGCCGTCGTGGTAGATGTGCACGAGCGCGCCGGCCTGGTTGTAGGCGGTCGAGGTGAAGGAGATGCCGAACTTCACGGGCGTCAGCGCGAGGCCGCGCCTGATCACCTGGCTCGCGGCGTTGGCGGCGCGGAGCCGTTCGCGGCGCCCCGCATAGTCGCAGTCGCGGGCGAGCCGCTCCACGAGGTCGTGGATGCAATTGTCGGCGATCGTCTGGTGGTAGGGCGTGACGTTGTCGCTGTCGCGCCCGTAGAAATTGCGGCGCCGCACCTCGAGCGGGTCGAGGCCGCAGGCGAAGGCGACCTCCTCGATCACCCGCTCGGCCGCCGCCATCCCCTGCGGGCCGCCGAAGCCCCGGAAGGCGGTGTTGGAGACCGTGTTTGTCCGGTAGGGCCGCGAGGTCAGGCGCACGGCCGGGTAGTGGTAGCAATTGTCGGCGTGGAACAGGGCGCGGTCGGTGACCGGCCCCGACAGATCGGCCGCGTGGCCGCAGCGGGCGGCGAGCACCATGTCGACCGCGTGGATCTTCCCCGTCTCGTCGAAGCCCACCGCGTAGTCGGCCTCGAAATCGTGGCGCTTGCCCGTGATGACCATGTCGTCGTCGCGGTCCGGCCGGATCTTGGCGGCGCGGCCCGTCAGCTTGCAGACGAGGGCGGCGATGCAGGCGAACAGGTTCGACTGGCTCTCCTTGCCGCCGAAGCCGCCGCCCATGCGGCGCACCTCGACGGTCACCGCCGCGTTCACGGTGCCGAGCACCTGCGCCACCAGCGCCTGCGCCTCGGAGGGGTGCTGGGTCGAGGTGTGGACCGTGACCTCGTCGTCCTCGCCCGGGAAGGCGGCCGCGATCTGGCCCTCGAGGTAGAAATGCTCCTGGCCTCCGATGGCCATGCGGCCGCTGAGCAGGCGGGGCGCCCGCGCGAGCGCGGCCGCCGCGTCCCCGCGCGCGAGCGTCATCGGCGGCCAGACGAGGCCGCCGTCCCGGCGCGCCTGATCGAGGGTGAGGATCGGCGGCAGGTCCTCGTAGGTGATCGACGCGAGCCGGGCGGCGCGGCGGGCGGCCTCGCGCGTGCGCGCCGCCACCGCGAAGACCGGCTGCCCGCAATAGGCCACGCTGCCCTCGGCGAGCAGCGGCTCGTCGCGGCGGTGGGTCGACGAGATGTCGTTGAGCCCCGGCACGTCGGCGGCGGTGAAGACCCGCACCACGCCCTCGGCCGCCTGCACCGGCGCGAGGTCGATCGCGGCGAGCCGCGCATGCGCCCGCTCGCTCAGGCCCAGGCAGACGTGCAGCATCCCCTCGGGCTCGGCCGCGTCGTCGATGTAGACGGCCGAGCCGAGGACGTGGCGCTCGGCGCTGTCGTGCGGGCGGGCCGTGCCGGCACCGCCGTCGATGCGGTCGGGGCCCGCCAGCGCCTTCGGCGTCTGCTCAAGCATGGGCGGCCTCGCCGGCGCGGGCGAGGCGCGTCTCGGGCGCGCCCGGGCCGATCTCGTGGGCGAGCCGCTCCAGCAGGTTGCCGGCGACGCGCAGGCGGTAGCCGGCCGAGGCCCGCAGGTCGGTGAGCGGCGCGAAGTCCCGCGCCAGCGCCGCCTTGAATGCCGCGACCGCGCCCGCGTCGAGGGGCCGGCCGATCAGGGCCGCCTCGGCCTGATGGGCGCGCTTCGGGATGCCGGCCATGCCGCCATAGGCGATGCGCGCGGCCGCGACGCGTCCGCCCGCGAAGCCGAGCGCGAAGGCGCCGAGCACGGCCGAGATGTCCTCGTCGAAGCGCTTCGAAACCTTGTAGGCGCGAAACGCGGTGCCGGGCGGGATTCGCGGGACCCGCACGCCCGCCACGAACTCGCCGGGCCGCAGATCCTGCCGCCCGTAGGCCAGGAAGAAATCCTCCAGCGGGACCTCGCGCTCGCGGCCGCGGCCGATCAGGTGCAGCCGCGCCCCGAGCGCGATCAGCGGCGGCGCGGCGTCGCCGATCGGCGAGCCGTTGGCGATGTTGCCGCCGAGCGTGCCGGCATTGCGGGTCTGGACGGCGCCGTGGCGGCGAAACAGCTCGCCGAGATCCGGATGCAGCCGGTTCAGCCGCGCGCCGGCCTCCGCGAGGCTGAGGCCGGCGCCGAGATAGAGGTCGTCCCGGCCCTCGCCCACGACCCGCAGCATCGCCACGCGCCCGATCCAGATCACGGGATCGAGGATCTGCAGTCCCTTCGTCACCCGGAGCGCCACGTCGGTCGCGCCGGCCACGATCGTGGCGCCCGGATGCTCGGCCATGAGGTCGACGAGCGCCCGGATGGTCGCGGGCGCGTAGAAGCAGCCGCGCTCGCCCGCGACCGCGACCGTCTCCTCGTCCCGCATCGCCAAGAGGCGCGCGAGGGTCTCGGCCTCCCGCTCGGCGAAGCGGTCGGGCTCGGGCGCGGCGAGCACCCGCTCGGCGGCGCGCACGATCGGCGCGTATCCGGTGCAGCGGCAGAGATTGCCCGCGAGCGCGTCGTCGATCGGGCTCGCGGAGAGGCCCGCGGCGTCCCGCTCCTTCGTGAGCGCGAACAACGACATCACGAAGCCCGGCGTGCAGAAGCCGCATTGCGAGCCGTGCTCCTCGACCAGCGCCCGTTGCACCGGGTGCAGCGCGCCGCCCGCCCCGCGCAGGTGCTCGACCGTGAGGAGCTGGCAGCCGTCGAGCTGGCCGAGGAACGCGATGCAGGCGTCGATCGCGCGGTAGCGCAGGCGCTCGGCACCGGATGGGCCCTCGGGGCGCGCGACCACGACCGTGCAGGCGCCGCAATCGCCCTCGTTGCAGCCCTCCTTGGTGCCGGTGAGACGCTCGGACCCGCGCAGCCAGTCGAGCACCGTGAGCGTCGGAGAGACGTCCGCGATCCGGCGTTGCTCGTCGCCGAGGAGGAAGCGGATCTCGTGTCTCATCGCCTGGTCCATCGCGTCGGTCGGCCGCGCCCCGCGCGGCAGGAATCGTACCAGCACGCCCCCGCCGCGATCCCGGGGCTGCGACCGCATCATACCACCGCCGGGGCCGGCCCGGCGCGGGCCGGGCTTCCCGCGCCGTCGCCGGGCTCAGGCGCCGCCGAACAGGGAGAGCGCGAGACGCCCGTGCTCCTCGCGCAGCCGCATCGCGTCGAGACCGACCGGGTGGCCGTCGACGACCCGCCAGGTGCCCGCCACCATCACCCGGTCGGCCCGGTGGGCGCCGCAGAGCACGAGGGCCGCGAGCGGGTCGTGCGCGCCCGAGAAGCGCAGTTCGTCGAGGGTGAAGAGCGCGAGGTCCGCCTCGAACCCGTCCGCGATGCGGCCGATATCGCCGCGCCCGAGGCAGCGCGCCGACCCTTCGCTCGCCCAGCGCAGCGCGTCGAGATGGGTGACGGCCTCGGCCCCGTAGGTGAGGCGGTTGATCATCAGGGCGTGGCGCACGCCCTCCATCAGGTTCGAGGAATCGTTCGAGGCCGAGCCGTCGACCCCGAGCCCGACCGGGCTGCCCGCCCGCTCCAGGTCGCAGGTGCGGCAGCGGCCCGAGGCGAGCGTCATGTTGGAGGTCGGGCAATGGCAGATCCCGACGCCCGCCGCGCCGAGGCGGCGCACCTCGTCGTCGTTGAAGTGAATGCCGTGCGCGAGCCAGGTGCGCGGTCCCAGCCAGCCGACCTCCTCGAGGTAGTCGACCGGGCGCTGGCCGAACAGCGCGAGGCAGTAGGCATCCTCGTCGAGGGTCTCGCCGAGATGGGTGTGGAGCCGGCAATCGTGGGTTTCGGCGAGCCGGGCGCTCTCGCGCATCAGCCGCTTCGTCACGTTGAAGGGCGAGCAGGGCGCGAGCCCGACCTGCACCATCGCGCCGGGCCGGGGATCGTGGAACAGGTTCAGAACCCGCTCGCTGTCGGCCAGGATCGCGTCGTCGTCCTGCGTCAGGCACGCGGGCGGCAGGCCGCCGTCCCTGTCCGACAGGCTCATCGAGCCCCGGGTCACGACGGCGCGGATGCCGATCGCGCGGGCCTCCTCGACCTCGACGTCGACGGCATCCTCAAGCCCCTTCGGGAACAGGTAGTGGTGGTCGCCCGCCGTGGTGCAGCCGGAGAGGAGCAACTCCGTGTAGGCGAGGCGGCTCGCCAGCCGGAACGCCTCCGGGGTGATTCGGTCCCAGACCCCGTAGAGCGCCCTCAGCCACGGGAAAAGCGGCTTGTTGATCGCGCGCGGATGGGCGCGGGTGAGCGTCTGGAAGAAGTGGTGGTGCGTGTTGACGAGGCCCGGGATGACGACGTGGCGGCCAGCCTCGAAGGTCTCGTCCACGGGCGCCGAGGGCGCGGCCCCGGCCGGCACGCGCTCGGCGATGCGGGTGCCCTCCACCACGAGGCCGCCGCCCGCATCCTCGGCGAGGATCGCCAGCGGATCGCGGATCCACAGGCGCGTCGCCTGTCCTGCCCGAACCGGCATCGCTGCTCCTTCTCGGCTCGTCGTCTCGGGGCTTAGGTTACGCCGAGCGGCGCGCGATTCAGAAGAGGGGACGGTGGCGCCGGCTTGACGACTTGCGCCCGCCCGGCGTCCAGTCGATCGCGGCGCCCCGGCAAGAGGGGCGCGGTTCCCGGCTGCGTTCTCGGAGACGAGTGGATGGAGATCGACGATCCCGCGGTGAAGGCCGAGGTCGAGGCCGCCTTCGCGCGCTACGAGGCGGCCCTCGTCGGCAACGACGTCGCGACGCTCGAGGCGCTGTTTCGCGACGATCCGCGCACGATCCGCTACGGGGCGGGCGAGAACCTCTACGGCATGGAGGCGATCCGCGCCTTCCGCAGGGCCCGGTCGCCGGAGGGCCTGTCGCGCACGCTCGGCGAGACGGTGATCACCACCTACGGCCGGGACTTCGCGACCGCCATGACCCTGTTCCGCCGCGCGAGCGCCCCGGGACGGATCGGGCGCCAGAGCCAGACCTGGCTGCGCTGTCCGGACGGCTGGAAGGTCGTTGCCGCCCATGTCAGCGTCATCGACGCTTGAGGCGCGGGCGAGGCATGGTTCGCCTCCCGGCCCCTCGGGGGCATCGGCACGCCGGCGCGACGGGGCCGGCCCGCCCAGGACGCCGGCTACGGATTCTCGCGCACGCCCGGGCGTGCAGGCATGCGCAGGAGCGATGCCGCGATGCTTTGCCGGATCGGTTGCTCGAACAGGACTTCGCCTGATCGTAGATCACGCATTAAAATTCAGTCGTTCGTCTAAAAATTTTTGTACTTCCGACGCGTTGATGATCTTCCGATCCTGGCCCGCTGCATTCGCAGGGCGGATGTCTCCACCGAAAGAACGATCTGCGCGGGCTGTGCGAATTTATGTGTTACGCTACATCGCTGGTGCCTGCCGTAAACGCTGAGCGTCGCGGATCGGTGTCAGTTGAACTTGTCAGGTTCGCAGTGCCAATATGGGATGAGGTCGGCGTATGGCCTCGATGACGTCATCCGTGCCGAGCGGCGCCTCCGAGGGGGCGGACGCGACCGAGTGCGACCGCGACCCCATCCACGTTCCGGGCACCATTCAGCCGGGCGGCGCCCTCCTCGTCCTCGACCCGGCGCGCCTGACGATCCTGCGCGCCGCGGGCCGCACCGCCGAGCTTCTCGGGCTGGCGCCGGCCGCGCTGCTCGGGCAACCTCTCGGCAAGCTCTTCGATCCGGCGCGGGTGCGGGCCCTGCGGGCGCTGCTCGCGCGCGACGACCTCGACACGCCGCTGCACGCCCTCGATCCGGACCTGCGCCTCGGCGCCGTGCCGGTAGATGCCAGCGTGCACCGGACCCGGCTGATCGCGGATCCCGAGGGCCGCGACGGGGCGGGCCGCAACGTCGTCGTGGTCGAGTTCGAGGCCGCCGACCTGCCCGATCTGCGCGCGCGGGACCCGCTCCATACCGTCCAGCAGATGCTCGCCCCGGTGCAGGAAGCGGCGAGCCTGCCCGCCTTCTGCCAGGCCGCCGTCGAGCATGTCCGCCGCGTGACGGGCTACGACCGGGTGATGATCTACCGCTTCCTGCCCGAGGGCGAGGGCTGGGTCTTCGCCGAGAGCCACCGGGAGGACCTCGAATCCTTCCTCGGCCTGCACTACCCGGCCTCCGACATTCCCCGCCAGGCCCGCGCCCTCTACCTGCGCAACACCCTGCGGATCATCGCGGACGTGGACGGCCCGCCCGCGCCCCTCCTCGCGCCGCCGAGCGCGGCGCGGCGCCGGAGCGGCGCCATCCTCGACATGAGCCAGTGCACCCTGCGGGCCGTGGCGCCGATCCATCTCGAATACCTGCGCAACATGGGCGTCGCCGCCACGATGACGATCTCGATCATCCGGGGTGGCCGGCTCTGGGGGCTGATCGCCTGCCATCACGCGATGCCGCGGCGCATCGCCCGCCATCTGCGGGCCGTCTGCGAGTTGTTCGGGCACATGTTCTCGTTCCAGCTCGAGACCCGCGAGCAGGCGGCCGAGGTCGAGACCCGCCATCGCCTGCGCCAGCGGCGCGAGGCGCTGGTGCGGCAGGCCTCCGAGGAGGCCGATCTCGCGGAGGGGCTCGTCCGGCAATGGCGCGACCTCCTCGCCTACGTCGACGCGGGGGGCGTCGCGCTCCTCGTCGAGGACGAGTTCTCGGCGATCGGGCGCACGCCGCCCGAGGACCATGTGCGGGCGCTCGTCGACTGGCTCGACGACGCCCATCCGGACGAGCCCGTCTTCGCGACCGCCTCGCTGTCGGGCCACTGGGCGCGCGGGCGCGACTTCGCCCTCGATGCGAGCGGCGTGCTGGCGCTGACGATCTCGCGCAGCCCCCGCACCTGCATCCTGTGGTTCCGGCCCGAGGTGGTGGAGACGATCCGCTGGGGCGGCAACCCGGACAAGCCGGTCGAGAACGGCCCGGGCAGCGCCCGGCCGTCCCCGCGACGCTCCTTCGAGGAGTATGTCCGCTCGATGCGCCTGCGGGCGCGGCCCTGGACGGAGGCCGAGATCGAGGCCGTCCGGATGCTGCGCCTGTCGCTGCTGGAAGTGATGCTCAAGCGCCTGGACCAGTGCGCCCGCGAGCGGAAGGCCGCTCAGGCCAGCCAGGAGGCCATGCTGTCCGACCTGAGCCACCGCGTCCGCAACACGCTCGCGACCATCCAGGCGCTGGCGCGCCATTCCCGGCGCAGCGCCCCCTCGCTCGACGCCTACGTGCACGGCTTCGAGCAGCGCATCCAGGCGATGGCGGCCTCCCACAACCTCCTCACCGACGCCGCCTGGGAGACGGTGGATGTGCGCGCCCTCGTGGCCGAGCAGCTGCGCCCCTATGCCCTCGAGGGCGACACGCTCTCGGTCGAGGGCGACGCCGCGGTGCTGCAGCCGCGGGCCGGGACGGCGCTCGGCATGGCGATCCACGAGCTCGCCACGAACGCGGCGAAGTACGGGGCCCTCTCGGTTCCGGGCGGCCGGGTGCGGATCCGCTGGGAGGTCCGGGGCGAGGCGCCCGCGCGCGCGCTCCGGCTGGTCTGGCGCGAGGAGGGCGGCCCGCCCGTCAGGCCGCCGGCGCGGCAGGGCTTCGGCAGCTTCGTGACGCAGCACCTCATCGCCTACGAGACGGAGGGCCGCAGCGAGGTGCTCTACCGGCCGGACGGCCTGCGCTGCATCATCGAGGTGCCGGAGCGGGGCATGGTGCTCGGCGCCGCGCCGGGCGCCGCTCCGGGCGAAGTGCCCGCGATCCTCGGCGCGGCGGCGGGCGTGCCGCGCATCCTCGTCGTGGAGGACGAGGCGCTGGTGGCGCATGTGCTGGAGGAGGCGGTGCGCTCGCTCGGCTGGGTGCCCGCCGGGCCGGTGGCGCGGCTCGACGCGGCGCTGGCGCTCGCCCGACGGGAGCGGGGCCGGCTCGACGGCGCGGTGCTCGACATCAACCTCGCGGGCCAGAAGGTCTGGCCCGTCGCCGAGCTGCTGCAGGAGCAGGGCGTGCCCTTCCTGTTCACGACGGGCTACGAACGGAGCCGGAAGGCGGTGCCGCGGCGGTTCGCGGAGGTGCCGATCCTCGGCAAGCCCTTCGTGGAGCAGCAGCTCATGGACACGCTGCTCTGGCTCGTGGCCGGACGCTGCTCCGAGCCGAACGGGCGCAGCACGTCGGAGGCTTGACGCGCGGGCCGGCGACGGGGAGCGGCGCTATCGACGGAACCGGCCGCCTCCGTGGAAGCCGCGTCCGCCGCCGTGAAATCCGCGGCCGCCGTGGAATCCGACGGCTCGCCGCCCGTAGGCGCCGCGCGCGCCGTACGCGCGCCCGCCATAGACCCGCCCGCCGTAGGCGCCGCGATACGCGTAGCCGCCGCGGTAGCCGTAGGCGCGCCCGCCGTAATAGCCGTAGCGCCGGTAGCCCGGCGCCCCGTAATAGCCTCCGTACACGTTCGGCCGGCAATAGCCGTAGACGCTGCGGTGGAAGCCGGGACCGCAGCCTCCCGCCGCCTCGGCCGCGCCGATTCCGAAGCGGCCGGTCTCGATCGAGCCGAGACCGAGCCAGGCCCCGAAGGCCAGGGCAGCGAGCGCCATCAGTCTCAGGGATCTCATGGCCAGCACTCCAGCTTGAACAGCAACCCGGGAGAACGTGCAGGCTCACTTCAAAGTTTCGTAGCTTCGGCCCGAGGCGCCGCAGCGTACAGTTATGTATTCGCTCAACGTGCCATCGGGGCTCTCCTCTTGGCGCGCCCGGTGCGCGCCGCGGCTTTGTCCGCTTCCTGTTGAAGGATGATCGCGCATTCGCGGAGATGCAGCGGACATTTTCGTACGAAACTGCCGATAACGGTGAGCATCGAGCGCTTTCTCGCGAGGGAATACCGCAGGTTATTGCGGCGGGCGGTCCGCGGGCTCAAGACGACCGGCGCATTCGAGAGGAGCCGTCATGCCTCGATACTTCATCGACGCCACGATCGGGCCGCATCTGTACCGCGATGTCGAGGGGGCCATCCTCCGGGACGATCTCTGCGCCCACGATCTCGCGGTGGCGACCCTGCACGATCTCGCGCGCCTCACCACGGCCGAGGGGCGCGATGCCCCGGTCAGCGCGACGGTCCGCACCGAGCGGGATACCTGCGTCTGCACGGTCCGGATGGACATCACCACGGATTGGAGCGCCGCCGGGGATCTCGCCGCGACCGAGCGCCGGGTCGAGCGCCTGGCCGGCCGGCTCCGCCAGGCAGGCTAGGGCGCCCTCCGGCGAAGCGGCTCGCCGCGCGCTCCTCGGCCACCGGGGGCGGGACTCAGGCGAGGAGGGCCGCGGCGCGCTGCGGCTGCGCGAGGGCCTCGCGGGCGACAAGCGCCTCCGGCAGGGCCGCGCTTGGGGCGGTGTGTTTCTGTGTTGGGTTGAGGGGTGTGTTGCGCTGGAAGAAGGCGGCGAGGCGGGGTGCGATCTCGGCCTGGAAGCGGGCGCCG